>JAUUVJ010000286.1 GCA_030589605.1 Candidatus Hodarchaeota archaeon
CAATTCAGGATATAACAGAGGAGATAGAAAAGTTTACAACCCAACCTGTTGTATTGATTCCAAAAGATCGATATGGAAGGAGATATGAAATTCAATGTAACCAAAGAGATATTCCTCTGATACTTGGTAAAGGAGGGGAGAATATCCATTCCTTCGAAAGGCATTTTAAAGTGAAACTTGATATTAATCGATCAAAACCTCATTCTATTTCCTCTAATTATTCAGTTTTAAGAGAAAAAATGATCTCTATTCGAAAACAAGTACTTATGATAAGCTTTCCAAAGAAATTAAAAAATTCAGTCATTGAATTTTATTTAGAAGACAAAATAAACAGGAAAGAACCACCATTTTTTGTTGGTACGGCATCACGTTCAGGAAAGATCAAATTTTCAACCAATAGTGAAGCAGCTCAAGTTATTCTTGATGTTTTCGATAAAAATCTACAAAGGGTTTTTTGGAAAGAAGCATAAAGAAGCATAACAAGCCTTTCTTAATTCTAGTATCAAAAAAAAGTTGAAGGAGAAATTAACGTTAAAATTTGCAGCTTATTTTATTGATGTTAGATTAAGTTTTTCAATTATTGAGAGTTTTTCTATTTCATTCTTCTTTGAAAATCTCTCTTAATCGTCGTAATTCTTTCAACATTTCTCCACGTAATTCAGCGATGCTAGTAGATCGGGCATCTGCAATTAAATCTAGTGGTGACTGAGGTGATTTCTCAGGTGTTGTTTCTGGAGTAGGTGGGGGCGGTGATGGCATGGAAGGGGCAGTAGGTAGTGGTGAGACCACGGAAGGAGTTGTAGGTGGTGGTGATGGAGCCGATTTTGGAGGCATGGGTGGCCCCTTTGGAGTCGGTTTTGGAGGAGCTGTGGGAGTAGAAGAGGGTGGTGGAGTGGGCGTTTCAGATTTTGTACCAAGTGCTACATCAAAGAGTGAAGAAACAGGTTCATCTTTAGAAACGAGTGGACTTTTACTTTTAAGTTTCTCTAATTTTGTTTTCATTGCCCGATTACTATCTTGATGCCTTTTAATTAATGTCTCATAAACACGAGGGCGAAATTTATCTTCTCTTAATGCTTCTTTAAAATGATTAATCGTGTTCTCATTTGATTTTTGAATAATCTCGAGATATGCAATCATTTCTCCTGGTGTTGTTTCAGACTCAGATATGAGATCGCTAGCACCTGAAATTCCTGAACTATCAACTAATTCTTCGGTCTCAAAATACACAACAGAACAAATGAAAATAAGAGAGAAAATAGTAATTGCAATTCCATACATGTAAGAAACATCATAATACATCTCTAAACCAAAAGATCCAATAATATTAGAAATATCAGGTGAAGTAGGAAGTATTACGATAAAAGAGAATAAAACAACTAATATTCCTATTAAGAAGCTTAGTAACCAAATAGCTCGTAACTTGTATAGTGTTTCATGAAGGTTTTTTGCGCCTGCAAGAAATAATAACAAAATTACCGTAAGTAAACTTCCATATAAATAAAAAACTTCCCATTGGATGTTCAAAAATACTGAACTGTCTACAAATCCAGCATTTATCAAACCTGCTATCACTAATAATAATATCCCAGGTAATAACCCGATTAACCATATAATTCGTAGCTTATAGAGTATATCTCGAAAATTAGTGGATGCATTAACTATTAATGGCATTAATCCTATGAATAGCAATATACCTGCAATAATAAGAAGGATTTCCCATGTTATCATGCCTTCATCTATTATACTATCTAAATATCCTCCATAAACGACTGTACTAACAATTAACACTAGAAAACCGAATATAATAAGAACTCCATACAGTATTTTAAAATTCCAAAGGCGTTCTTTATTTTGGACACTGAATAAAAGTGCTGATAGGGTAAATACAATCAAAATTGACGCAACAATAGCATAATCAAACCATGTATGAGACGGATTGAAAGGTGCAAGTAGATCCCAATATACTAAAAACGAATAGATTAGAAAAATGAACCCAAATCCTAATAGAAAGAGCAAATGAACATATATTTTTTTGATGGATTTTTTTGCATCAATATCCACAGCAGCTAAAACTGGAAAAAATCCTATAATGAGCAAGAAAAAGCTAAATGCATAAATAATTTCATAACTAAAACCAAAAAATAGCCTATCAGTTGATGCAATTCCTGAAAAATACAAATAACCTATGATCATACCTAATATACCAATACCCGAGAGGGTAAGAAGCACTCTTGACGATCTAACAACAATATTTCTCAATAATATTATCTCCGCGTAAGCTTTTCAATTATCTATTAATTATAAAAAGTAAACTTAAAAGTCTAGTGAAACCCTTGAAAAATCACGATTTTTTTAAAAAAAAAATTAATCAGAAGTCAATTATTAAAGCGAGTCATTAATATAACTATTAAAAACTTTTTTGACAGCTTTCAACTTCAAGAAATCTGATAACTCTCGTAATATATACAGCTTTTTGATCCTATTCAAATTTTTGGCATTAGAATAAGTAAAACAAGAAAACAAAGATTTTTATCAAGTTTAACTAGTTCTATTTTCATTCACGGATCTTATTGAGGTTAAAATACACTTCTTTTGAACCTGACTTTCTGATATATAATTATAGAAATATTGTGATATAAGAGAAGATCTCAAAACACTTAATTATTCATTAGCAATACAAAATAAAATGGAATTGTAGAAATTGAGTATAAGATCATCAAAGCCGAGGTATTCTAGTCCGGTAGGAAGCATGCCTGGAATTGTTAATTCAATATTAATTGAACCATAATAGAAAGCATGTGCTCTCTGAGCTCGAGAGTTCAAATCTCTCCCTCGGCGGTTAGATTTTTTTTTACTATATATTCTAAAATCCAATAGTTGAATGAATGCTTCGATTAATAAAAAAAATCTGTTAGAAGGAATAAACCCCCTATTTAAGTGTTAATTACCTCTTTATTCTATTACCACTTCTCTTTGAACAAAAGAATTTTCCTATTACCATTCGCAAAAGGATAATATAAGCTTTCTAAACTCCTTTATAATAAGAGTAGAATGGAAATATTTAGAAATTCATGCATTATTTTACATTCATCCCATTCTTGTTCAACAAAATTTAGTAGGAATCCAGTATGGAATATAACCATCAATTAAGAATTGCAGGAGCCGATTGTCGCGGAGACTGGTTAATTGGACATGCTTTAACTCAGATTCGTGGTGTTGGATATCGTTTAGCGTCACAACTCTGTGAAAAAGCTGAACTTGATCCAGAGATGAGATGTGGCTTTTTGACTGAAGAAGAAATTCAATTAATAGAAGATGTCCTTCTAAATTGCACTGCTTTTGATATACCATCTTGGATGCTAAATCGGCAAAAAGATCTTGTAACTGGGGAAAATACTCACATAATTAGCAATGATTTAGTTGATATTTTACGATTAGATATAGAAAGAGAGAAAAAAACTCGTTCTTATCGTGGAATTCGACATTACCTAGGTTTACCTGTCCGGGGACAACGTACAAAAACATCTGGACGTGGTGGAGCAACTATTGGTGTGTCGAAAAAGAAAATGAAACAGAAATGAGGTATTCAGAATGGGTGACCCGCGTAGACTAAGAAAAAAACTTGAAGGCCCTAGACATCCATTTAATAAAGCCCGAATTGAAGAAGAAATGACTTACATGGGGAGATTTGGGTTAAGAAATAAAAAAGAAATTTGGAAAGCTCAAACAGTCCTAAGAAACTATCGTGCGAGGGCAAGAGCATCATTAGCACTTCCAGAACAACAACAAGATCGAGAACGGAGTAATTTGTTGAAAAAACTTTTTCGTATGGGTGTAATGCCCACAGAGGAAGGGTTAATTGATGATATTTTATCTCTTTCAACAGAACAATTTCTAAAGAGACGATTACAATCATTAGTGCACGAATTAGGATTAGCAAAAACTCCTTGGCAAGCTCGACAGTTAGTAGCACATGGTCATATTGCAATTCGAGGTAAAAAAATCACTTCTCCTAGTTATCATGTTTTACGAGGAGAAGAGGAATTTTTACGATATTCACCAAGTTCTCCATACAATGATTCTGCTCATCCAGCGTTAACAGTTCCAGTATCAAGTTCTAATAAGAAATTTGCTCATGGTTCCCATGAAAACCGACGGTAATCCTAAAAAACTCTCGAAAGGTGTATAATAATGTCAAAAAAAAGTGAAAGCCCTAGTATGGCTATCGCACATATCTTAAGCTCATACAACAACACTATTATTACTCTAACCGATATGACTGGTGCAGAAACAATTGTAAAATCATCAGGAGGACAAGTAGTCAGAGCTGATAGAAATCAGTCTTCTCCTTATGCTGCAATGAAAGTTGGTCATGCAATCGCTCGTGTTGCAAAAGAGAAAGGGATACAAAGGATTGTAGTTAGAGTTCGTGCTCCTGGAGGTTCTGGTGCACGTAATCCTGGACCTGGAGCCCAAGCCGCAATTCGGGCAATCGCAAGATCAGGATTACAAATAACTAGAATTGAAGAAGTCACTCCGATCCCACACGACAGCACGAGACAACGTGGTGGACGTAGGGGTAGAAGAGTTTAAGGTAAATAGAAGTCTTAAATTCTCAGTTATATTTGTTGTTTGAATTATAATGGATAATATCCATTATTTCTTTTTCCAGCTAGATGGATATGTTTTTTTGCACATAAAAACTGGATATGGTTTAGCACATATACCATTAGTTGAATCTAAAATCTCTTTTGTTGTCATTGTACTCTGAGCAAAAGCAACTAATTCCTCTTTCAAGGTAAAAATAGCAATAGTGGAATTTTTATCGATTCCATTCGATACTCGTAATACCCCTGGGATTGTTAGTGCTGCTCCATGACATATAGCATCAACAGCAGAATCACGAATGTATATTTTAGGAATATCAGAACAAATTTCCTCAATTGGTCTAATAATCTCACGAATAAATGTTTCATTTCCCTCATGTTTGTAATAATACCAAGCATCACTTAAATCTTGAAGAGTTACACAAGTATCTTCAGAAAAAGGGCCAGTTCTCGTACGACGTAATTCCTGCATATGAGCTCCTGTACCGAGTAAGAGTCCGATATCAAAGCACAATTTTCTTATATACGTTCCAGCTTCACATTTTATCTTAAGAAGAAATAAAGATGATTCATCACATTCTATCAATTCTAATTCGTATATTTTTCGGACACGTAGTCTTCGCTTTACGCTACTCCGTACTGGAGGTGTTTGATAGATTTTACCCCGAAAATGTTCAAGAACAGAAAGTAGTTTTTCACGAGATACAGGCTTATGGGTCTTCATAATGCAAATATATTCCTTCCCTGCAAGAAGAAGAAGACTTAAAGCTCTCGTTGCACTTCCTAGCGCGATTGGTAAGCAACCAGTAACAGCTGGATCCAAAGTTCCTCCATGACCTGCTTTATTTACTCCTACAATCTGCTTAACCCACGCTGATACTTCATGAGACGTAGGATTAGCTGGTTTATCTAAATTTATAATTCCAAGATCAAGGAGCTCTGGAATACTGCGTGAAGATGGCGATTTTCCGAATTTGGGGTCGGTAAAAAAATTCACAGTTTTATCATGAATGGTAGACACCATTTCATTATTACCTTACCAATAATTCTAGAAAAACCTAGAAAATTATGACTAGAGGGGTATTTTCAGAGGAGTTTTCACTTCATTTAAAATATTAGCTTTTTCAATTGCTTTTAAAACATCTTCATCTTTAGCACCACGTTTTATTGAAACTAATAGATCAAGAGGTCGAACATGTCTGAGATTACATCGACGTCTTTTCAC
>JAUUVJ010000418.1 GCA_030589605.1 Candidatus Hodarchaeota archaeon
AATCTCCTCAATATTCGATGCTTTTGAATGCTTCATTTGTAATCGAATTAATGAATACCTTCATCGATGTTTCAACAACATTCAAAAAAACAGGAGCTGTTCATACTGCTGCAATTGCTAATAATAAAGATATTGAGTTTTCATATGACGACATTGGGAGACATAATGCAATTGATAAATGTGTAGGAAAGGCTTTAAAGGATGAGATAGATTTAAAACGAAAAATACTACTTGTAACTTGCCGTATTTCCTCAGGAATCATCACAAAAGTTATAAATACTGGAATTCCAATAATTATTTCTCGAGCTCCACCAACTTTAGCTGCAATTGATCTTGCGCAAAAAAAGAATACCACGATAGTTGGATTTTGTAGAGGAACAAGGTTTAATGTCTATTCTCATCCAAAAAGAATAATATTTCAAGATCTAGAAGAAAATTAAGGACTATCAAAGGAAATCATGTAGTCAAAACATTAATTACTCCTGTAATCCGATTAGTAATTTGGATGGAAAATAGGTTACTTATTTGTAAATTGCTTACAACCCCAAAAGACCCAGGTGCTTTGTGAATTGTAAATTCTTATTCTTAATTTTCCTTAATTGAATGGGGAAAGGATAAAAGAAATTTATTTCCACGTTCTTGTGATGGATGAATCTTTAATACCCCTTCATAATATTTCATTATTACCTGAGCTAGTGAAATGCCTGTATAATGCCCCTGATATGTCCCATCTTCTCCAATATCTCCTGAAAGGACTGATGAGACCTCTTTTGAGATAGGTATTGATTCTGTATCATTAAATGAAATTATTAGAGAATTTTGGGATTCAATTCCTTTGATAGTTACTGTATTTCTTGTAGTTGTATTATTAACAAAAAATTCAAGTAATTTTCGAAATAAAACAAGAATATATTGGTTACCTAGTATATTGATATCAAGAGATGGTTTATCGATTTGAAATTTTAATAGTCCTTTAACCTTCAGTTTGTCTATTATTTGATTGATTGCTTTGAAAATATTGATCGTTTTCAATTGGCTTTTAAACGATGTTTGCAGGACTTCGAAGATGCTATTAACATGATCAATTGTTTCAGAAGAGCTAAGGGCAATTATTGCTATTTTATCTAATGTATCTGTATTAAGATCTTTAGTTGTTTTAAATTCTCTTTCCAGTCCTTCTAGAGCCCAGATTATTTTTTGTAAATCGTTATTCAGGAAATGAGTCAACATTGCATGATATCTTTCTTCTTCAAGTTTGATTTGTTCTAGTGACTTTTCCGCTTGTTTTTGTTTGGTTATTTCCAGCGCGACTTCTAAAATTCCCTCTACTTTTTCATTTTCGTTTTTAAACGGATAACCCCTTATATATACTTCTCTTCCGTCTGGATCTCGGATTTCTGCCTCGTGAATTTCCCCTGTGTCTCGTGCCAGTACAATAGGACAATTCTCACATGGTTTTTTCCTCCCATGCCAGATCTCGTAACAATACTTTCCAATAATATCATTGGTTTTTTTTCCTGCAGAATCCACTGCGACCTTATTTAACCATTTAACTTTAAGATCTAAATCATGGTAGATTATCCTTTCAGCACTGCTAGATAGAAATAGAGATTTTTCATTCCGAACACTAGATAGATCCTTTTCTAAATGAATAAGTTTTGATTTTAATTCTTCTATCTCATTACATCCTTCTGCGATAATAGCTTTAACTTCACTTGGTAAATCTCTTCTATCTAGTAGGGATTTTAAATCCATAAATTTCACCAATTTTATTGTTAAAGATCAAAAGAAAAGAAGAACTCTTAATCGATACTTGATTTATATGCGAATAATACAAATCGTGTCTATAAAACATTTCTTTTTATTCATGAAATAGACAATTTTTCTTGTGCTTCATCATATTAGAATGTTAATTAGTCAATTTGTAGTAAAATTTTCCCAAAACTTTTTCTTGATTCAATGAATTTGTGAGCATCTCCTATTTGATCTAAAGGAAATATCTTACCTATTAGGGGAAAAATTGTATGCTCTCGTACAAATTTGACCAATTCTAAGTATTCTTCCTTCATTTCTGTATATTTATCATCAAGAAGTCTCCCTATATGGAAAGCAAGGATTCCTTGCGACTTCCCAAGCATTGATAGTAAATTTACTCTTGGAATAAGTTTATAAGTGGGCCACCAGGTTAGTGGGTTCCATTTATTAAATCTCACACTACTGATCCCTACTAAAATCAATCGTCCCATTGGAGATAAGCATTGAAAAGATTCTTTGAAAACTTTCCCGCCAACACTCTCTAGTATAACGTTCACTCCGTTTTTACTAGTCCAGTTGAATATTGCTTCTCGGAAATTCTCTTGTGAATAATTAATTGCTAAATCAACATCAAGGTTCTCTAATAAGGTAATTTTTTTAGGAGTACTAGTTGTTCCTGCAACTTTCAATCCCATAGCTTTTGCTAGCATCACAGTAGCGGTTCCTAGAGCCCCTGCTGCCGCTTGGACTAAAATTGTTTCCCCGGCTTCAACTCTTGCCATCTTTTTTAAAGCTATATAAGCAGTCATGAAAGATCCACAAAATGCAGCATTTTGAGCAAGAGCGTATTCTGGGATAGCTGGGAATACATACTTTTCATCTACAGTAACATATTCAGCATGACAGCTATATCCTCTGACTACAATTACAGGATCACCGATTTTACAATTAGAGACATTTCTTCCTACTTCTTCTACAATTCCTGATCCTTCCATCCCTAAAATAAACCCCTTCTTTTTTGGAACCCATTTATAAATCCCTTTTCGGGCAAGTATTTCAGCATAATTTATGCCTGAGAATTTCATTCGAATAAGAACGTCATTTGGATTAGCAATTGAAGGTTTTTGTACGTCTCTTATTTTTAAAACAGAAGGACTGCCGAGTTTGTCAAGTACTATTGCTTTCATAGGCTATTTCACTTTGTCTAATAACTATCAAAATTCTTTGAGTTTTTTTTCATATGTTGCTTGTGAACCAACATAAGTGACCCCTATTGCTTTATATGGTTTATCTTTGGAGAATCGCTTTAATAGCTCAACCATAGCGGAATGTTGTCAGTAGGATATTTATTTTGTTACTTTTTCCTTCCTACATCCTGCTAAATAATTAGCGACATTTATATATCCTCAAGTAGTCCAAAAAGATAAAAGTAAAATTAGGTCAAAATTATGAGACGCTTTGATAGGTCTAGTGTCATTAGATTACTAATCATCTCTCTCCTTATTATAACTATTTCTATTAGCAGTATTGGTAATAAATCAATGTCTATCAATAATATAAACTGGTCAAAGACTTTAGAGGTAGATACTGGTTCCTTTTCAGTTGTAAATACAACTGAATCAAACTATTTGTTTGAGGATCACATTTGGGGAATTTCTATTGGAGCTACCTGGAATGTATCCATTCGTGTTCATTCAAATTCAACAACTGGAATCTTCGTTACTTTTATCAGTCTTGATCCTAATGACTGGACTGGTATAAAAGATTTCCAAGTTCATCCAGGGCAAACATTCACAAATAACTACACTCAACATGGAATGTCGGACAATGTTCCTTATTTCAATTTTAATTATATACTCGTAGAAAGCATGAAAAATGCTAGTGGCACCTATAACTTCACACTAGTTCATTCTGGTTATCATTCTGAATATCGTACAGG
>JAUUVJ010000366.1 GCA_030589605.1 Candidatus Hodarchaeota archaeon
AGCTTTATCAATTTGATTTCAGCAAGCTCTTATTCTCAAAGAACAAATAATAATTTCAGATTAAATATGTTAGAAGCTGGGTATGCAGATTTAGATGGAGATATGAAAGAAATTTACAGGCGAAGATGTTTTGACACTTAACAAAGATGAGAGAAGTGTAATCTTAAAACTTATTGAGAACCCTTTGATTTCTATTTCTCAATTGACACAAGAACTGAATCGTAGTAGACCAACTGTGATTTCTCAATTAAAACGCCTAAGACAAAAATGTAATGTTCAAGCTATCTTTAATCTTCATTTATTAGTGTTAAAAAACAGTAATTTCTTTCTTGAATGTAAATTTGAAAATATTCCGACATTAGAAAAGATAATTGACGAATTTCCATATTCTCAATATCGTGCAAGAATAGTTGGACCAAAAAAGGGGGTTTTTTCACAATTTCATTTACCAAGATCTCTTTCACTTGATGATTTCTTATCTATGCTCAAACAAAACGAATTAATTGAAAGTTATGTTGATATAAGTCCTCAAGTACCTGCTATAAGAACTAATTTCAGTTTGAAGAATTACGATGGGGAAAGAAACGATTTCGTTTTTGATTGGCAAGGTTTTAAGAAATCTATAACAAAACCAATACTCAAATATCCAATAGATGTGCTTAATAATTCAGAAATCCCATTATATGACGAATTTGAACCAGTTGATATGTACATTCTTGCTACAATGTCTGTAGATGCAAGGAAGCGGGGAAGTGATCTTTTGAGTCCTCTAGGGGAAACATATTCATCTAAAATCCCTCCTTATGTCATCAGTCGTAGATTCAAATTTATAAAGAATAGATTAATCCATTCATACAAAGTTCAATTAGTTTGGGAACTATTTGATATCTATCACGCGACGATTTTTATATCAAATGGCCCCTTTAAAAAAGAACAAATAAACAGTTTGGCTACCCAAATTCATGAAAAATTTCCTTTTGATTCCCTGTTTTACTTAATTAATAAAGACAATGGTTTTTTTTGGTTTATTGCGTCCCCTCCATCGCATTTCCCTCTTATTACATCATTGATTTGGGAATTCACGAATAGCAACTTTGATTATTATTATCTTGATTATCAAACCAGTTTACGGTATATATTTTATGGCCATCATAATTTCGATTTTGATTCAAGGCAATGGAAGACAGATGAATCCTATTTAATGGACCAAATAAAAAAAATTTTGAAAAGTAGATCTTAATGCAGTTTTGTACTCCTTGTAAAGATTTACAATTGATCACACTTTAATTCTTTCATTCATTCTCCTTGTAATAGTAGTGCAGACATCCTTTTTTCTAAGAGAAATTTTTCTGTTTAAATTCGGGATAACGTTGGTTAGGTTAAGAAAAGTATATACCTCGGTATTTTAATGAGAAAAGCTATAGTATTAGCCTTTCTTTCAGTTTATTCTCTTGTAATATTACTTGCAATGATCGGTATTGGTTTTCGTTTTAGTAATAATACGGTTTTATATAAGAAAGGACTTTTTATTGGATCAAATGAATATGAATGGTCTCCAGAATGGGATCCTTATTCAACTCCCCTTATAATTGTCGATGATTTATACTATCATCTTATTGATATCGGTTTAGAAGATGAAATGTGTAAAAAATTTGATGGAATTGAAGTTAAATTTACTGGTGAGATAATAGGCGAACTTCCTACCATTTCAGGTAAAAATTTCACACAATATGATATAAAATTGAATTATATAGATGTTGCAGGGAATTTTGGTATTCTTGAATTAACAATTATCCCTTTTTTTGTATTAGTTCCATTTTTAATTGTTTTCTTACTCTACAAAGTCAATCTTAGTATGAATATTTGCTAGTTTCTAATTACAAAATATTAATTTATCATCTAGTATTCATTGTTCTATTGTGGAAAAGTTTGGAGTAAAATCTTATGAAAGTTTCATGTCAGGCTACTTGTCAAAAATGTTATCATGAGCTAGGTCGCCGTCAAGATCTTGATGTTAACGACCTTGTATGGCATTGTCCTAGTTGTAACCGCATTTATTTGTGTGATATAGGATTAGCTCATCTTGGAACAAGTTTTTCTTGCCCATTTGATAATACTGTTGTGATCAAAGAAGAAGTCGATAAGAGTATGATTAAAAAAGAAGGCATTCCAGGAGCAAATGATCAAAAGACGGAAGACCTTTATCACAAATTCCTCACGCAGGATAAGAAATCCAAACATTCAAAAGGTTCATCCAAGCTTCTTAGCACCTTTCTTCGGTCAAAGATCAGTGAATTAAACGATATTGATCAATTAACCATTCCATTCCTCTTACAATTAGTAAATATTCCCGCATTCAAAATAAAATCTCCTGATAAATTAATAAAAATTAAAACCAGAAAGGAGCTTTTAGAAGCACTAGGCATTCAGAATGAAGGTATAATAAATTTTCTTTATGCAGCGTTATTCAATTTTGAGAGGATTCCTTATGCATTAGAAACCCGGTTAGCAGTTTTTATTCCTTTCATTTTATCAAATATTAGCAGAATAGAAATATACGAAACTGGATCCTCTAAACATAATTTACATTTAATTAATACAACAGGTGATGAAACTCTTGTTTATTGTATGGATGATGATCTAGACATTAAAGATATTGAGAAATTGGCTAATAATGTATTTTCGATTGATTTTAAGAAATATCCAAAAGTAAAACGTGTTTTTTTGGTTGCGAATTCATTTTCCTATATGGCAAAAGTTTTAATTAAAAAATATGAGTCTGCCCTTACCGCAATGAATGAAAAACCTAGCAAAGAATCCAGTACCTTATTCAAGTCTATTCCAATATCCATTTGGCAACCAAATCCAAGAAAACTTGAATTTCAAAATGTTTCTTTGGTATGAATTAGACAAGAATGTGATCAAGGCATCCAATCTAATAATCGGGGGTAACCTATTTCTACATAGTCCTTCTTAATCAGCTGTATTTTTTTGAATATTGGATCCTTTAATCCTTGGATTTGCAAATCTGAGATTATGTAAGCTAATTTAGGTTGTATATTCTTGAGACCTGCAGTTAATCTTGAGTAATTAACATCTAATTCTTCTTCTGTTAAGATTTCATTTGTATATAATGGGATTTCTCTATTCAACCCTCCACAGAGAACTTTTAATCCTTGATCAATATTTAGACTCTTGGAATCTCGACAAACTTCCATTAATGTGTTGAAACACTCTTTATAGGGATGGAAAACATTTCTAGCAATCACTCCTCGAATATACATCTGTTTGGTTTGTTCTGCTTGCAATAAATCAAACGGGATAGTTATCATTAATTCTGTCATCATTAGGTCTTTGGAATTGACAAGTGATCCAGAAAGATCTTGGGCCTTGTCGTAGAGATCCATAGGCAGTACGATTCCTGTAATTTCTCTATAATCGGTTATAATTTCTCCTGGAGCTAATCTAAATTGAGTATAATAAATTCCTACTCCGCAGAGAAAGATAAATTGTTCTCCTCTCGTTTTTTCGATTCCAGTAACCGCAAAGTCAGGTAATAAGAGAACATTATCATGAAGTATTTCTCTCACAGGTTGATTCAGATAGAATCCATTGAATTTTTCTGTTTCTAACAATTTATTCCAAGAAGGAATAAGTAAAAGTTGTTTCAGGTTGCCAAATAAGTCCTCTGTTGGCTCATCAAGTATTTTTTGACGGACTTTTTCACGTGTAGCTAAATATTCTTGTTCTTCCCTTTCTTCCCGTATCCTTTTTGAATCTGATTTCTCTCTGATTAGTTGATTTAATTTTATTTCACGATTCTTTATTAGGGATTCAATTTCTTTGAGATAAGTAGCTCGAACGTCATTATATCCGTGTTCAACTAGATAATTTTTGAATTCAAGTAATGAAATCCCGACTTTAGGATCAAAAGCACCGATTTTGTTGTAATAAGCCAAAATAGCCCTCAGAATCTTTTTTTCCCTTTTAATTTCTTGAATTTGTTTTCCAAGAGTCAGCTTATCTTCAGAATCGTTTGAGTTTTTATTTTGCATCATAAATACCCCTTTACTAACCCATTGAAGATAGTACTCAAATCTTGAATTTTCTAATATAACACTGTCTTTTGTTATATTATGAAGAGAGTAGTTGAAAACTACCAATTTAAATGTTCCTTCTTTTCAATTAAGGTTTTTAAAATCAGATTCAATCGATTAAGGTGTTCTATTCTGATATAACAGTAGAAATAGAGCAAACTGAAGAAATAGGAGATTTTCAGATTAGTTCAAATTGAAAAAATTCATTAAAGTAGTATTTAATAGGATAATTTGTATTACTACATTTTATTAATTGAGGTTTGACACATTTGAAAGTAATGCTTTTTGGAGTCGGGTTACAGGGAAAAGTAGCTCTTCATGATCTTGTAAATAGTGAAATGGTAAGTGAAATTATTGCTGCTGATTTGGATATTGATGCACTAAAACAATTAGTAAAAACTAAACAGTATTCCAAAGTTCAGTGTGAATTCCTTGATGCGAGTAATCAAGAGAATATTGAACAGCTTCTGGCTTTCAAACATGATATTGTAATTGATTTACTACCTATTCCATTTGTAGATATTGTTGC
>JAUUVJ010000372.1 GCA_030589605.1 Candidatus Hodarchaeota archaeon
ACCAATTTCAGTAGTAATAGGTAATCCTCCGTATTCTAAATTCTCTAGTAATAGAGAATGTACTTGGATAGAAGGATTGATGAAAGGTACAATTTCAGACGGTACAAGGAGAAGTAGCTATTATGAAGTTGATGAAAAACCCCTTCAAGAACGAAAAACACATTTACTAGATGATTACGTCAAGTTTATTCGGTTTGCTCAGTGGCGTATTGAAAAAACAGGGTATGGTATTGTAGCATTCATTACGAATCATGGTTTTTTGAGTAATCCCACCTTTCGTGGGATGCGTCAGCAATTACTCAAAGCTTTCAATGTGATCTATATCCTTGATCTCCATGGTAATATATTGAAAGGAGAAAAAACCCCTGATAATTTGAAAGATGAAAATATCTTCGATATCAAACAAGGTACTTCAATAATATTCATGATTAAAGAGAAGAAGGAAGGTAATACATCACGAATATTCCATAGTGACTTATGGGGAACTAGAATTCAAAAATATGAATATTTATCTGAAAATAATGTTACTAGTGTGAATTGGAATCAGATTTATCCAATTAGTCCAAATTATTTCTTTTACCCCATTGATTGGACACTTTGGAAAGAATATAATAAAGGTTGGAAATTAACAGATATATTTACTGAATATGGTGTAGGACTTGTAACTGCAAGAGATAAATTGACAATCCATTCATCAAAAGAGGAAGTTTGGAATACAATAAGTGATTTTGCTACTTTATCGCCAACAGAAGCACGAGAAAAATATCAATTAAAGAATGATTCTGAAAGTTGGAGTGTGGAAGGCGCACAAAAAGATTTGGCTAACACAGGAATCAACGATATTATTTCACGAAATAAAAGTACATTTGAAGTCATTGACAAAATAAAGGCAGATTACATAAAGAAAGAATTTATAAAACCAGTATTATACCGTCCCTTTAACAAAAAATTTATTTTTTACACAGGAAGGTCTAATGGAATAATAGCACGTCCAGTTTATTCGATTATGAAACATATGCTCCAAGAGGGAAATATTAGTTTGATTTCAACACGCTTGACAAAAGGAGAAGATTTTAAGCACGTTTTTGTGAGTTCTATTTTATTTGAACAGATTTTCCTTTCCTCAAAGACATCGAATAGTGCATACTGTTTCCCTCTCTATCTTAAAACAACGAACGATTGGAAAAAAAAAACCAATTTATCTAATGAATTGATACAGTGTTTATCCAATAGCTGGAATTTAAATTTTACAATAAATTCTGACTTTGAAGGAAATTTGGAAGAAAATTTCTCTCCTAAGGATATATTTTATTACATTTATGCTATTTTACATTCAGAAATATACCGAAAACGATACAATCATTTTCTAAGTCTTGATTTTCCAATTATTCCCTTTTTTACAAATTTAGAATTGGTTCGTAAATTAATTAACAAAGGAAAAGAATTAATAGAACTTCATCTCATTGATGTTATGGGGGATAAGACACTCAAAAACAAAAAACAAGTGTCAATCAAAGTAATAACTTCTAAATCATCAAATGAAGTTGTTAAGAATAAAGGGAAAAAAAAGTATACAAATGGTAGGTTATTTCTAAATGATGATTGTTTTATTGATGGTATTTCAGAGAAAGTCTTTCGTTTTCATGTTGGAGGATATCCCATTCTAGAAAAATGGATACGTGAAAATAGTAATGAAATAATTACAGCAGAAAAGATGATTACTCTAACAAACATGATCATTATCATTGAAAACACCATTTCAATATCAAATGAGGTTGATAAGTTACTAAAGAGTGAAAATAGCTTCATAACGATCAACAATGTTCTCAAAACTCCCTAAATCCTCCCTGTTTTATACATCAAGAAATGATTTACTTTTCAGGCCTTTTTCATCTTTATTGAACATCATCCATATGAAATAAAGTGATAGAAAAAAAGAAATAATTAAACTGAGTTGGATGACACTAGCTCCTATCCAGTACAGCATTTTATAAGGTTCAATTCCTGAAATAGGAGGACGCATGTTTTCTGGACGAAAATCTTCAATAACCCATGGAATTGTCCATAAACAAGTTCCTATAATAATAAATACAGAACAGAGTTGTTGTAGAACACTAATTCTCCTAGAATTAGAACACGGGCTTGTATGGAAAGCATTAACCGTTTGAATGCACATAAAAGGGATAGCAAAAGCAAGATATCTTACATAAAGAACACGCGTAAACATCATAAATCCGAGAAAGTTGAGTAGAGACCAATCAATCAAAATGGAATGAAAATCGATTTCATCATTTCTGCTTTTACGAAATATCACAAGAGAAGTACTAATTAGGAAGAGAATTTGGATCAAAAAGGATAATGATCCTGTCCATAACTCCGTTGAATATAACCAATAATATATAATTGAAATTCCACCTGTATTTCTTCCAGAATGAAATCCTAAAATCCAATAAAAGAACTCATTAGGACAAATGATAAGAAATGGTAGAGCAATCAGAGTACATATTAATGCACAGCTGAAAAGATAGAAAAATATTTCTTTATATTGACGTTTTCCAAACCAAAAAGGAATTACAATAAAGATGAAGATTACAGGAAATAATTTTGTCATAATTCCTAGTCCTGTAGCTACACCACTCCATGACGCATGATTATTTTGAGCACAAAGGACTGCCATTAAAAGAAAAAAGAGTGCTAGACTCTCGAAATGCCCACCAATTGAGAGCGAGAGTATTATTGGGTTTATAAAAAACAAAATTGTTGTATAATATGCTCCTCTATCTGAGAAAAAACTAGTTGATAATTTGAATACCAAAACTCCACAAGCAATGGTTAGTAGTATGATTGTTATTTTTGCAATAATCTCTTTTGAACCAGTTAAAAAAAAAATCAAAGCTAAAAAATAAGGCCAGATTGGAGGCCATGCAGGGTAACCAGCTGTAGGTGGGCTTGTTACATCTAAATAAAGGATTTTTCCTTCTACAATCTGAGAAGCTGCAGAAACTGATGTTACAAACACTGTAGGACTTTCGGTTATTAGAGATATTAGAAAATGTGCTGTACCTGATATGATAAACAGAATTACTAATTCTTTTTTCGATACAATTGTGTCTCTATTGAAAAATAGCTTTTGGATTTTATAACGTAAATCCTCTTTAAATTGCAAAGATTTTTCATCCTTTTGTCAGAACACGAAAGAATTATTATTTGTCTTTCGATAAAACCTTAATAGCAATACAGAACTTTGATCCAAGATTCTTTTGTGTTTTTTTCTGTAAATCCAGTGATATCATATAATCTGTTCGCAGTAGGTGTTTTCATCCAAAAAGAAAAAAACCCTCCATCATTGATTTGAGATAAGTGAATAGATGACTATTCATGGATGGTTTGAATATTGCTTGATTTATCTTTATCTGAAGAACATATTATGCTGCGAGATAACGTGCACGCGTTTGTTGAAAAAGAAATTTCTCCAATTGCAGGAGAATTCGATAAACAACATAAATCACTTTACCCAAAGATCATTCCAAAAATGGCTGAACTTGGATACTTAGGAGTTTGTTTTCCAGAGAGTTTAGGTGGGGCAGGACTTGATTATTTAGCCTTAGCTATCATTTGTGAAGAATTAGAACGCGTTGATACTGCTTTAAGAGTAGTAATGTCTGTTCATACTGCCCTTAACAGTTGCACTCTTTATCAATGGGGAACCCCTGACCAGATCGAAAAATACCTCATCCCACAAGCTCAAGGAAAAATGATCTCTGGGTTTGGCCTTACTGAACCAGGTTGTGGATCTGACCCCGCAGCTTTACAAACTCGGGCCGTTCGTGAAGGTGATGATTATATTCTTACTGGAAATAAAATGTGGATATCGTTATCAGATACAGCTGACAATTTTCTCGTTTTTGCACGAATTGGAAAGGAAAAAGGTCATCAAAACATTGCAGCATTCATTGTTGAAAGTAAAATGAAAGGTTTTTCTTCAAATCCAATTCATGACAAATTACGACTTCGGACTGGTGATACAGGAGAATTAATACTGCAGAATGTTCGTGTACCGATTGGAAACCGACTCGGTGAGGAAGATGAAGGATTTAAAATCGCTATGAGTGCTTTAGATTCAGGACGTTTCACAGTAGCCGCTGGAGCAATTGGAACGATTCGAGCAAGTTTAGAAGCTTCTATTAAATATTGTCATGAAAGAAAGGCATTTAATCAAGAAATAGGAAAATTTGAACTGATTCAAGAACATATTGCTGAAATGCAAGCGGGATATGATATTTCTCAATTATTAGTTTATAAGGCTGCATGGCTAAAAAATCAAGGTATCCGAAATACTCGTGAAACTGGTATGGCCAAATGGCAAGCTACTAATTTCGCTTTAGACGCAGCTAATAGAGCGATCCAGATACATGGAGCTTATGGATATAGTGCTGATTTTCCAGTTGAAAGATATTGGAGGAATGCACGAGCAAATACCATTCTTGAAGGAACAAATGAAATTCAGAAACTTCTACAGGCTTCATATATTCTTGGTTATCGAA
>JAUUVJ010000246.1 GCA_030589605.1 Candidatus Hodarchaeota archaeon
CCCAAACTTACTAATTGGTGTACAGCTGATGATCGAATTAGTAATTGATGACTCTCGAGTGCTCTAAGCATAACATCGCACAGTGCTTCATCGGGCAATTCTTGATCATCTGGAATTTCCATTATTTTTCGAATTGCTGGATCGATTTTTTGTTCTTTTTCTGGAGACATGTACTACTTCACCAAAAGGTTCTATCTCTGAATCAATCTTAATTAATTATAGTGATTAAGAAATCTTTTATTGTTTATTAATTAACCTAATCGACGACCATTTCTATAGCATTTACTTTATTAGAAATTTAGTAATTTCCAGTAGATAATTTGTTATTGGTAGAGGGATAAAAATGCGAATTTCCTTCTAATGGCAACCAAGATTTTAACCATGCTGTAGATAAGTCATCCTATCTTTACTTCGACTATTTGTTGCTTTGTCCGAAGATTAGATGAAAGAAAACGCCCTTCTGATGAACATAATTCCATCATGAGGGGATTATTACCCCATGTACATCGAATTGATGCTCCTTCGAAAGAACGGTCTTTAAATTCTGGATTTCCTCTTACTACAACTGGATCTTGGAATTCAAAGCCATCTGTACCTTCTATGACTCGTAGAAAAAAGACTGATAACGCGATACCTCTTTTCATCATACTCGATACGTGTTCTTCTACTTCAATAGCTTGATTTTCAACATTCCATGTGATTCTTGCTCTAATTCTACGAGGTTCTGGCTGTTCAATATTTATAAATCGCATTCCTGTTATAAAGAACCCTGTTCGGTTCCTACCATCTTCGTCTTTTAACCCTTTCACATTTAGATGACTTTCAACGTCAATTATCGGGTAAAGCTCGATTTTTTTCACTTCATCTATTCGGGTCATTCTTATCACATAATTTTTCAAGTTTTCATTTTATTTGATTGTCATTAAGTAAGATTCAACGATGTTTAGTGCCTTTTCCATGATTTCAATATCAGGAAGAACAACAGATCTAAAATGTCCCTTACCCAGTTCACCAAATCCGCTTCCAAAAACAAAGAGAACACCAGTTTCTTGAAGAAGATTCTTGACAAATTCTTGATCATCTATATCCTTATGGATACGAGGAAAAGCGTAAAAAGCTCCTTTAGGTGGAACTAATGATAATCCATCCATCTCATTTATTCGTTTTGAGAAATAATCTGAGCGCTTTTTCAGTTTATTAATCACTGAAGAAAGATAATCTGTTTCTTTATTAAGAACTTTACTTACGGCTACTTGAACTGGAGAACTGGCACATAATCGTATCCTAGATTGTTTAGCTAAAGCTTCCCATAAGTCTGAATACCCCTTGTCTTCATTATCCCGTAGTATCGCCCACCCTAGTCTCCATCCTGGTGATAATAATGTTTTAGAAATCCCATTCAACTCCAAAACTGGGACATCTGTAAGAGAGGCAGTTGAACGGAAACTTCCATCAAAAGATAGTAAATCATAAATTTCGTCAGAAATTATTAGTAAATTATGTTCTCCTGCTATATCCGCTAATTGTTTTACAACTTTTGGTGAATATACTGCACCAGTCGGATTATTTGGATTTATCAGAATAATTGCCTGAGTTTTTGAGGATATTTTCTTCCTTATATCTTCTATATCAGGTTGCCAATTATCTGATTCTCGGGTATTGTATTGAACAGGCACAACATTATAGAATTTTAAATAAGAAAGATAAGTTGGATAAAGTGGTGAAGGGACTAAAACCTCTGTTCCAGGTGCAATACTAGCTGCAATAAATGCAATGGCTTCTGATGCCCCAGTTGTTACTAATACATTATCAGGGTCTAGATCAGTACCCCACAGTCTTTTTTGACGTTCAACAATCTCTTCTCTTAGATTTTGATCCCCAGCTGAATTACTGTAATAATTCGCTTTATCTTCCATTATTGCTTCAACTAAAGCGGATTTAAGAAAATCTGGAGTATCGAAGTCATATTTGTCAGGATCACCAATATTAAAATAGAAAAGTTCTTTCCCGCTCTTTTCTACTTCCTTCGCCAAAACTAGAATGTCACGAATTGCATATTTTATCTTTTCAACATCTTGAGAGAGTTCCATTGCAAATATGCCTTCCAATCTTGCCTTTAATTTTTCAATCACTAGTAAGAGATAGAAAAATATTTCACAAGAACCGCTAAGAATGATTAGTTAGGACTTTTAGAGAAGTACCTTAATTAACTTACTGTTGATTTTTTCAAACTGTCCGATATTTTTACATTTTTATAAACAGAAAAATGAAGTTTACTACCTCTCACGCACTTATTGAGTAGTCATTTTGAGAATGTAACCATAATCGACTATTTAAATCAACTAGGAATTATTTAGAATTTTACAAATCCATTTATTAAAATAAGATTTTCTAGAAACTCACCTAACATATTAAAATTTAAATAATATAAAAATAAAGGATACTTGAATTCTTATTTGACCTGAATCTATACTTAGGTTTATTATTTCTCAAATTAAAGGTATTAATGTCTTTTTACAATAAATTATAATCAATTTCTTTCTATTAATTCGAACCAATACTAGAGAAGAGATTGATTAATCAGATAATTACAGCATAAGTTTTATCAATGTGAAGTATCAAGATCGAATCGGTTTGGATGCATTTTTAATAACAAAAAAAAAGAGAGGATTAGCAAGCTTAATCACAAAGGTAGGTGTTTTTATGAGCACTGATGTGGAATCATTATCCGTTCTTATTGACTCAATCGTTGATCTAGGAGCAAAATTATGTGTATTATCAGATATATCTGGCCTTCCGATGGTTACTCGTTCGAAAATTGATATCGAAGATGTAGAGATCGCACTTAGTGCTTTAAGTAGTTTAGTAACCTCAACGGGTGATACAATAGCCCGAGAACTAGAAGGAAGTTTTGTTAATATGACTGTCAGAACAACAGGTGGTCTCCTTCTTTCGACAGTTATAGAATCTGATCCGAAAGTTGTATTAACCGCAATCGTAGACGAAAACTTAGAAACAACAATTATTCATGAAATGAAACGGCTTCAACCAATAATCGCAAATGCAATGATTGGTGTTGCAACAGAGATAAAAGGAAGAGATAAAGTCAAAGCACCGAATCAGAGAAAGATACTAGCTTTTTTCGACTCTTTCGCCCTTAAAGTTAATGGAACATCAGATCCGAACAATATTGCAAACATTATTAGAGCTGCGAAAGATGATCTATTTACGTTAGTGAATTCAGGAACTATTTCATATGAAATGAACCGATTTGTTCTCACAATGGAACAACAAGTGAGAACAAAATCCTTAAACTCAGAAAAACTAGCAAAAATTAAAGAAGAAATAAATAATGCTGTAGAAGATTGGAAAAAACGGCTTATATCAGAATGATCTCTATTTTTTCTTCTTATTCTCTAATCCACAATGAATAATAAAAAGAAAAATCGTATTGTTTCGATGAAATTCTAATTCACATGTTTTTCTCTCTAAGTATTATTGAATTAGATGGTAAAATATATCTAATTAGAGTTCAATTATACCTTTTTGATGATTTTTCGAGGAATACCAGCTAATGAATTGTTTCAATATATCACTACATTTGATATTTAATATCAATGTTACTGGTACTTTATGCCTAGAACAATCATAATGTTATAATTGAAATCAATGTTACTGTTACTTTATGCCTAGAACAATCATAAAGGAACCATAAAACATGACCTGAACTTTCACGTCATGATGTCACTTTCACATTCATTTAGGTAAAAACTTCTCGAAGTTTAAACCATTTCTCGAAGTAAAAACCTTTAGAAATGCTCCTATTTTCGCAAATAAAGGAATTATCCATACCGTAATGCTTATATCATCGAATGTATAAGTATTATATACTGAAAGGATAGGCACAGTTCGTTTAACTTATTACTTTTATAATGGTTATCGCAAAAGCCTGTCTTTTCACCTTTTCTCCTCCCAGTTCTTTGTTTATTCTTGCCTACATTATTTTTAGCTATGTATAAATTTAGCTTTGAATGATTAAATGAACTTAAATTGACAAAGGAAGAAAACGAATTAAGTCGGCTTCATTGGTTCTTTTGACGCTTCTTGCACCGTTTCAATTCGTGAAAATACGACGAAAATATCGAATGAATTGATTGGAGAAGTATTTTGAATTTTACAATCTTAAAACATTGAATGATACATCTACTTGAGAAAAATATCTTATTGTGCTGCTAAACCCTGCATGAATGACATAACCTGTCCAGCATTTTCATCACTTTCTTGTTGAATTCCACAATTATCACACACAGAGTATTCTAATGATTTACTCTTTCCCCAGTAACTTATTTTATAGGTACCCGCCATCATTTTCCCTCCACATTCACAATTTCCACTGGGGCTTTCATTAAAGGTTACTCCAATTTCTCGCACTTGTCCAACTACTTTTCGAAGATATATATTGGGATTCCCTATTTTGTGAATTGCATCTGGATCGAAACGAACTTCCAAAAATGAAATTTGAGAAACATTGGGATATTGGGAAATATAATCGATTTCCAGCAATTTTGAAGTTAAAATTCCATTTGATGCGAAAATAAAATGAATATCTTTCAGATCTTCCTCTTGAATTCTCGCCAAGCTATCATTGAGAGCAATATCACCTTCGAAATGAGCTACAAGATCATCAAAATGCATACACTTTACAAAGGTTTTTTTACTGTTCATATCAAGAGTTATTATATCAGCGATTTCTCCATTAATTAGGGGAAGTAAAGGTTGAATATCTCCTCGGGAGGCTAAGGGCGCAGCAGTACGTGATAAGGCATGATGAGCAATTCGATGGCGATTTGATTTTAAGTAATCAATTATAGCAGTAAGATAAAGAAATCGACTGCGATCTTCAGGCTGACGTCTTTCAGAATACACTTTATTTTCTCCTTATGTTACTTTTTGAGAATTGTTAACCTTGTATTGTTTTATCATTAATATTTTTTACCAGTCTTTAAAAATAGAGGTATTTCTTTAGCTGAGCTTAGCATATACACTAGATAATTTATAGTATTTCAGGGCTATTTCATGTCATCAATGCAATTTCCAAAACGAATCTTAATCATAGGTGGAGAAGTCGGCCCTATTGCACGATTACTTAAATCTTACAAATTAGAAAGCTTAAAACTATCTATAGGAGCCATTGATATATTAGGGAATGTTGAAACTCGTATTTTTTCTGATTGGACTTTTTCTGTAGAGAAACAATCTCCTAACGAATCAATTTTTCGACAAAAACAGCGTCCTCTCATTGATCTTTTATATGAATTAACGTTAATAATGTTAGAAGAAAAGGAATTTGATTTATTAATACCTATGTCTCCCTTTCAAACAAAACCTCGATATCTTAGGCATCTATCAAAGGAAGTGCCTGTAATGATATGCGATGTTCAATCTCTTGAATGTGTCAATACCAATTACGCATTTCTTAAAACTTTGAGCTCTAAAATTCCCGAAGCTCTTCCTGATCCTGTACGTTTCTCAGATCTAATTGATTCAACTTCTATTTCGTTTCCTTTTTTCTTCATATCTAAAAATAAAACAGATATATTTCGATCACAGGAACAATTGATTTCAATTTCAGATTTGAATAAATCTGGCTATTATCTTCCGTTCGCTAAGGTGAATTGTGCTCTTTTCATGAGCTCCTCCGATTCCCTCGTGTGTATTGGAATTCAATCTCTTTCACCTCCTTCCGATCATGATTTTATTCCTACTTTTCTTGAAAAAAACGCTTTATTACCATTTCTTTTACCAAAAAATGTATCATTTCACTCAATTATCTCATTTTTAACAAATTTGATAAATACTTTAGAACTACGTGGTATTGTTTCTATTTACTTTGGATTTTTGGGAAATAAAATAATTCCCATCTCTTGTAATATATTACCTGATGAAAATATTGAATTATGGAACGATAAAAGCTCAAATAATCTTTTTTCCTACCTCTTTTCATTTAATACTAAAGATAAGCCAATTTCCCCCTCCAATTATGGTTTCAAATTACCAATTTATTCTTCACATTCAATTAGGGTTCCAAAATTACCTGATGAATTGGTTAGACAACGAAACCTACCTCATGTATTTTCCCACCCGTCTTATCCAATTTGTTCAATTTTAGGTAATGCTTCAACTTTATCGAAACTGGATACGATGTATCATCAAAAAAAGAACGATATTTTAAACATTCTAAGAGTCAGCTATTAGAATATAAGACTTCTTATCATTTCCTTTTAAAAAAAAAAAAGACAATGATAATAAACAATTTTATTTAATTTGTACTGATAAAAAGGCTTATTGCTCTTCATTCAGAGAAAATAAATCATAAAAAAGGCTCTATTAGTCAATTTAACGGAAAAGAATAAGGAAACCTTTAAGAATCTTTTCTTTTCTTCTTTATTTGAAAAAGAATAACGGA
>JAUUVJ010000285.1 GCA_030589605.1 Candidatus Hodarchaeota archaeon
AAAATTCATCACGGAGTTCTGTTTCGTAATTCTGAAGGTGAGGAATATACGTACTCATTGTTTTAACGACGCCTTATCACAGTAAATTTACTTTTCATTTGTTCAAAACAGAAAAATGAGATTAGTATAATCAAAGGTCTGGAAAGAAAAACTTTTAATAATTTTCTTTTAGGATTCTTCCGAATTAGGAATATTTAATTATTTAATTGTAAAAGAATATTCAATCTCAATTATTGAACTAAAAAAGTGGTCGCCTTAGTGTCAAAAAACGAGAAACTCTTTGAATTTCTACAGAAGTATGCGAAAAGCTCATCATCTACTGAAAAAGAAGCTTCAGCGCTTGCAATTGGGTTTTATCCCGACTTAGATAAAAAATTCCGGTTTAAAACATTGCAACATGGAATTAAAAATCAAGATCTAAACATCAAACGTGCAGCTATTACTGCTGTTGGTTTTTCTTCTCTTCATAAAGAAAGAAAACGTGGGAAAAAGCAGAGATCCATTTTAAAAAATCATCTTAATGAGCCTCTTGAAACTATCCGAATGACCACAGCTATTTCTCTAGGAGTAAGTGCACATTTTTCTGAGGATAAAAAACTCCAAAAAAAAGCATTTAAAGAATTTAGGAAAAAAATCACCAGAGAAGACTATATTAAAAGGCAAGGATATGTAGTTGGCTTAGGTCTCTTATCAAAAAGTTTTCCAAAAGAGGATTGCTTACCAAATGTTTTTAGATCTTACGATCGTTTACGAATGAAAAATCCAAGTATATTTTTAATCGGTTTGACACTGGTTTGTATAAATACGGATAGGGCTGAAGAAGGATTAGAATATCTGCTGAACTCTATGATTCCAGTCTTATCTACCAAAGAAAGCAGACGTATTGCTGTAATTTGTTGTGCTTTTCTATTGCCATTAGTCACTGACCCTGAAAATAGGTTTAAATATCTAGAGATGCTAATTAAAGGAAATTATGAGTTTGTTTCAAAATTTGGTACTGATTCCGCTATTGTACTAACATATTTATCCTTTCAAAACAACAAAAAACAAAAATCAAATTTTATAGAATGGTTATCAAAATTCATTGAGTTAGATAAGGATTATGCTCTGATTTATGATATTCTCAAAGACAATAAAAAGGAAATTGATATCCTTCAAGAGCTAATAAAATCTAATACTCTAGATGTTAAGGCAGCTGGAATTAATGCTAGCTTTTTTCTGGAATCAGAAGATTCTCTTGCGGATATTGACTCATTTATTGAGGAAGGATTGAAACAACGAGGAGCTGGATATTTTGATCGTTTTTTAATACTATTAAGAACTTTTTCCTTTTGTCTTATTAGAAAACAATATGATAGGGCTAAAGATTTCGAACCTTTTCTTCATTCGAATGATCAGAGGGTGAAACGATTTGCAGCGATCTTTTTTACATGTCTCAAGGCTCTAAAACCAGAAGAAGATGAGAGTAAATTTAATCAAATCTACTCTAACTTATCCGAAGAAGCTGATGAAAATATTCGTTGGGGCATATTAATCGGTCTTTCCATGTATAATAGTTTAGGTGAAAATATTTTCGCAGATGAAATAATCATTGGGCTACTATTGCTTTGTTTGGGTTATATTGAAGCCAGCACCTCATTATTACTTTCTCAAGCAATGATACCTAAATTTTACAACAAAAGCAATATTTCAGATTCGAACTGAAAGATCTTCAAAATTAATTAGTCTAATACAACCCCTTCGGTTGTTTGTATCTAATTCTATTTCGTTATCTGTCATTTCATCATCTTGATTTTTTGAAACAGAAGTAAAAATGGAGTGGATTACTGTTGATTCACCTATTTGCTATTTTATATTGATTAGTAAGAAGTTATCAAATAAAATTAAATTCTCTTTCTCCACTTATAATAGTCAACAATGTAACGGAAAGCCTGAACCATCCTTTCTGGACTCGGGAATATCGGATAGTCTTTTGATCCCAAGTATTTGAGTGCTGGAGAATTCTCCGATGTCAAAAGCGTTGTAATCAAGATTGGTTTACCATACCTTAAAGAAAGTTCAATAATTTCGCTGAATAAATTGATTTCTGTCTTAGCTATTATATCTAACATTTCTTTTTGATCTTCTGGGATTAAGGGCGATTGTTTTGCTAATTTTGCTAAAAATGAGAACCCTCCTACCCCTAATAATAGAATAGCTTCGACTTGAGGCATTTCTTCTAATATTATCTCAATTATATCACGGATATTATTTAGATTCAAACTGGCTACGGTATCGATTGGATTTCCTTTTGACCAATATGGAGGAAGAATCTTATCAATTCGATTATACGCATTATCTGATAGAGGTTCAAGAGTAATGCCATGTTTAGAACAAGAATCAGCAGCCATTACACCCCATCCACCACCTAAAGTTAGAATTACTGCTTTTCCACTTGGAAATTCATATTCTGCCCATTTAGAAAACACTAGGACTAGATCAAACATTTCTTCAAGTGTTTTTATGACAATGGCACCTGCATTTTCTAGTATATTTGTAAAGATCTTGTCATCGCCTCCAGTAATAGCTCCAGTATGCGACATTGCAGCTCGTTGGCCGTCTTTTGATCCTCCAGCTTTTAAAATCAAAATCGGGACGCTTTTTGATATCTCTTTTACTAAACGTACAAATCGTCGTGCATCTTGAATTCCCTCGACATAAAGTCCGATAACTTTTGTTTTATCATCATGTTTTCCAAAGTATTCTAGATAGTCAGACATTGATAAATCGGCCATATTGCCAGCTGAGACATATGCATTGAGTCCAATTCCTCTTTGGGCTGCTACTGATATACCAATTGTGCCAATATTTCCCGATTGAGAGACAAATGTCATATCTCCTTGGCGTAGATTAATTACAGGCCACATTACTGCTGTTAAATTCACTCTAGTCGATACAATTCCCATGCCATTAGGCCCGATGATGCGAATATCGTTTTGTCTAGCAAAAGCTACTATTCTATCTTCTAAACCTCGTCCTTCTTCCCCTGATTCTCTAAATCCTCCAGTGATAATAACGACATGATGTACATTTCGTTTCGCAACATGTTCTAAGATTGAGAGGACAATACTTGCTTTAACAATAATGATAACAAGATCGAGATCTATTTCTTCAGGAATATCGAGAATTGTTGGATAAGCTTTATGGCCTAAAATCTCGGTTTTTCGGAGGTTTATAGGGAAGAATTGACCTTTATAGTTATTTTGAATAATATTATGACCTACAATAAATCCCCATGAACTAAGCTGATCACTTGCGCCTACAAGAGCTATTGATTTAGGATTAAAAAATGGATCTAGATCAATTGACATTTATTATCCTCTGATTGTGAGTGAATTAAATTTAAGTAACTGGAGTCAAGACCTGACTGTATTAGTATTTTTCCAATAATAAAGTTAGAATAAATAGTTTTTTTTCAGGGAAACTATAATGTAGCTAGAATACATCTAAAAAGGATATAATCCTCCAAAATATTCATATGTATGCAAATGAACCAAGATTCAGAGAGAGGTATGAAAAATAATAAAGATTAAATAGAATTCAACTTCATACATATACTATCCAATCCTCTAAGGAGGGTTAATAATAAAATGTCAGAGAATATAACTCATAAAATTAAGGATCTTATATCTGAACATACTCAAATCGCGATTCTTATAACATTATTTGGCGTCGGAATAATATTGGTTGCCGTTGTAGGACCTTTTTTTGAACCTGGGATTATAGATATTACTTGGGGTCAAATACAGGGTAGGCTTGATCCATTTGAATACTGGGTGTACATTTCTGGATATTTATTTATTGTAGCTGGGATTTTTATGGCTGGCTATTTCATTGCAGAATACCGTTTTGAGAAAAAATACAGCACCTAGAATGAAGTAGCTAATATTTCGCATAAAGGTTTTAATTTTTTTGCAAAAGCTATCATTCATCTGTTGACTCATCTAGTTCTGGAATTATTGTGTGAGCAATGCGTTCAAAAAACTCTAATTCATCATAGTGTTCAGAAAGAGATATCCTACCGCTATTAATCTTAAAATTTAATTTACGGTTCTGGAATAAATCACTGTCATACATTTCCAAATTATACTGTTTATTTTGAGAGACACATCCATTTTGTGTGTTTAAGACTGGAGAATTCCATTGTAAAGGCTCTGAATCTAGAACTAAATATGTTTTTGGAGTAATAACTTCAAATCCTAATAACACATCATGTAAAATCCATAATGGGATCGCAATTTGTTTGTTTTCCCAGCCACCAATTAGTGCAAGTTCAATATCTTCATGAATATCATTGTGGGAGGTGTATTTCCTGAGGATAAAACCGATTTTACACTTTAACAGAAATTCTTTCAAGAATGACCAAAAAATCATCTTTTTATCTTGCTCATATATTTTTGGTGGGAGTTCGAGGATTACCGGTAATGATACCCCAAAATCGCTAATCTCGAACTCCACAAACCATGTTTTATGAGGTAGGTCTAAATAATCATGAATTGAAAGTTGATTTGACTGATTATCCATTTTTGACATGTTCATCACTTTCAATTGTCTGTCACACCCTTTTATTTATAAGCACCCTAAAAAATGAAACCGGATATTGTAAAGATAAATTTGTATGAAAAACTGAAAGTAGCTCTGTCAAGATTAATTCCAAAAATAGAGGGTCATTTATGGATTTAGGTTTACAAAATAAGGTAGCATTAATTGCAGCCTCGAGTACAGGCTTGGGAAAAGAAGTAGCAAAAAGATTAGCAATGGAGGGAGCAAAAGTGATAATTTGTGAAAGAGATAAGAAAAAACTTCAGAATACTGAAGAAGAAATCAAACACCTTGGTGCTGAAGTTCTTTCCATTCAGGTAGATCTAACTCACTATGAACAGGTAAAAAGTCTAGTGAAAAGTGGAATAGATCATTTTGGGAGGATTGACGTTCTTGTTACTAACTGTGGAGGGCCTCCTCCTGGTAATTTCGTTGACTTTTCTGTTGATGATTGGAAACAGGCAATAGACTTGAATTTAATGAGTACTATTTATCTTTGTAAAGAAACTATCCCAATTATGGTGAAACAAGATGCTGGGCGCGTCATAATGATTACTAGCGTGTCTGTTAAGCAACCTATCCAAGGTTTAATTCTTTCTAATGTCACACGAGCAGGTGTTACTGGCCTAGCGAAGAGTTTAAGCAACGAATTAGGTGAAAACAATATTCTTGTTAATACAGTCTGTCCTGGATATACCAATACAGAACGAGTAGAGAGTCTAGCGGAAACTATCTCTAATAAACGAGGTGTAGAAAAAGATCAAATTATTCAGGAATGGGCTCAAATGAATGCGCTTAAACGATTAGCAACCCCTGAGGAATTTGCAAATGTTGTTGTCTTTTTAGCTTCAAATAAAGCCTCTCATATAACAGGAACTTCAATACAGATAGATGGTTGTTATGTTAAATCACTCCTGTGATAAATACAAAATAAATACTCCTCAATGTATATAAAAATCTGAAAAAGAGAAGAAATCAAGTTCAATACCCTTTTATTTACGGATTAATTAATTATTTGAATTCAGTTGAGGTTGAATACACTTTGGCGAAGTTAGAAGACATCTTCAAAAATGAATCTGGGGAAAAATTAGTTTTACTTGGAAATGAAGCTGTTTCGAGAGGAATTGTTGAAGCAGGTGTTGCTGGTGTGTTTACCTATCCTGGAACACCTTCATCTGAAATCCCTGGAACTCTTTACGCAGCTCAGCAGCGAGGTTTGTTGAAAAAGATGGGTTACGATTTATACCTCGAGTGGAGTGTTAATGAGGCTGTAGCCCTTGAAGCAGCTTACGGGTTCTCT
>JAUUVJ010000229.1 GCA_030589605.1 Candidatus Hodarchaeota archaeon
CGTTGCTGGTGATGCAGGAGGTGTTTCTGGTACGGGTGGGGGAGCTGATGTTGACATTGGAATTGGTGAAGGAGTTGCAGCAGAAACAGGAGTTGATGGGGGAGCTGATGCTTGTGGTGAGCTAGAGTTCTTTAGAAGTTGATCAATTTTAATAGTCAATTCAGAATATTCTTTTCCTAATTCGTCAACTATCTCTGCAAGTTGAGATACAAATGTAAAGAACTTTTTAGTTACTTCTATTAGCGTATCAACGTTTTGATCTTGATCATCACCAAAAAAATCATCAATATTTTTCAATAAACTAACCTACATTCTTTTTTCTTCTATTTCTTTTATAAGAATCGCTAGTATAAGAAGTTTATTTTTTATTTAATTCTTTTAAATATTTAGCAATAATGCAAGTATCCTTTGTTGCTTGTACATCATGTGTTCTAACGATATGTGCACCGTTCAAGACTGCTATTGCAGTAGCTGCTAATGAACCCCACAATCTTTTTTCAGGAGGAACATTCTGCTCTGAAGAAATAGCTAAAATTTTTCCAATAAAAGATTTACGTGATATTCCAATGAGTATACAGTGTTTAAGTGTTCTAAATTTATCTAAATGTTTAATTATCATAAAATCGTGTGATTCCTCCCTCTGAGATACCCATCCACCTAAACCAGGATCAATCACTATCTTGAATGAGGTGATACCTTCTTTTAATCCCAATTCTATGCTTCTATCTAATTCATTAATGATATCAGGAATCAGAAATACATCCCCAGGATTTTCTTTGCAACCCATTACTACTGCTGAAGCATCATGATCCGCTATAACGCGAGGAAGTTCAATATCACTTTTAAAACCTGAAATATCATTGATTATTGTTGCTCCATGCGAAAGAGCATAATCTGCAGTCTTAGATGATTGTGTATCAACAGAAATTTCAATTTTCAACCCCATTTCGTTGTATACAGAAAAAAATTTTGAAAGGCGTTCTATCTCCTTTTGTGATGATAATTCCTCTTGTTGATTGTATAAAAAAGCAGGAGCACTTGAAATAGTCCCAATATCAATAAAGTCAGCGTTCGCTTCAGACATCTTTAGTAATTGACATTCAATCTCCCTTTTTGACTGTTTAATACTCCCTTTGAAAAAAGATGTTGGTGAAAGATTTATAACTCCCATAATACGAGTTTTTACATTATCTCCAACAGTAATTTCTCCCAATTTGCCATTAATTTCCATGATTTTGGAATTTATTCTACTTCATTTTAGTTTTCCGATTATGCCAAAGAGGCCCCATATAGAGACAATACTCTGGAGATATTTTCATGAGTTCATTGTGACTTTCTGTATCTGAATCGTCAAAAGTAATCATATCCTTACATCCCCGAGCTAGTACTAATGGAATTCTTTGATTGGACTCTCCCATCAATATTTCTGCTCCACAAACGATATTATCTGCGATAGCTCTTGTTGTAATAACCATTTTATGGCCATAAAGATCAGAAGAACCACGGTCGTCGATTATTGGCACAAATCCTGAAACTGCTAAAGCGAAACCTGAAGTTCCTCTTCTTAAAGGATGAGTTTTGGAATCTGCGATTATTATTCCTATTTTTTTGTTTGTTTCACTATAAATACTTTGACGAATTCGATCTGCAGACTGACTAGGATCTTCAGGTAAAACAATCAGGAATTTATCACCACCAGAATTACTGCGATCAGCTCCCGCATTAGCTTGAATTATATTATTCTTTAATGCTAGAATAGCTCCTGGAACTGCTCCTATTATTTCATCAGCTTCACGAAAAACAACTTCTACAAAGCATGGATCCAAGTTTGATTTCTCAGCTGTGATGTTTGCTTCTTCTCGAATTTGAGTGATTTCACTTAGGGGAATCTGATTGCCTTCGATAATCGAAATAATCTTACTAGCGATAATGATGATATCTCCATCTTGAATCTGGATATCATTTTCCAAGAGTGAATCGAGAATTAATTCTGCAATGTTCTTATCCGAAGAATCTATTAACTTGGTTTGGATTCCAAAAAATTCAATTTTCATGTCTAGTCATTCCAACTAAATAGAACGATTTTTCACCCTGTTTCTTTTCTCTACATCAATTATTTAGTAATTTGTATAACAAAATCTAAGGATATGGATGGATTACTTAAATCCATTTTCTTTAGAATGAAGCAAAACAGGCAATTTTTTAAGCTTGAAGTCAAATGTATTTCTATCACATAGAAATAGGAATTTTCTAAGCAGATAATATTCGTACAATTTCAAAAATTGTATTTTCTGCTCGAAATTAAGGTTGATTACAAAACCAGACTCTTAAATTAAATGGAGCTAAATCAATATGACAATGGAAGATCGTGCAAAATTTGGTATTCCTCTATTAGATGACGCACTTGGTGGTGGAGTCCCTCGAGGTTCAATTATATTAGTTGAAGATGAAGTAGGTATTAATACCGATCATATTTTGATTCAATTTTTGTCTGAAGGATTAAGAACTGGAGAATACGGTTATATTTTATCGACAGAGCATTTATTCACTCATTATTCCCCATTATTTGTTCCTTATAATATTTCAGAAGTAACTTTTGAAACTAAACGATTAGTGTTCTTAGATGCATTCTCAAATCCTTTTGGCTATTCAGAAGGAAGGCCTAGTACTGCTGGTGAGAATGTAATCCGTGATATAACTCAACCACGGCTTGTCACAGATCAAATTCGACGCTCTTTGCTACACGTTCGATCCCAACCAGTCAGAGGTGTTTTAGACTCATTAACTACAATACTACTTGTTTCTGACACACTTAAACCGCCAATGGCGTTTTTGCAGCATAAAATTGCCACTGATAAAGAAATGGGAATTGTCAGTATTCTAACTTTACATCAAGATGTTCATGACGCAAATATTGTCAGGGCAGTTGAACATTATTGTGATGGAGTACTAAAGATATCACAAAGAACCCTAGAGGACAAAGAACAAGTAGAAATGCTACAAATTCGAAAAGTACCTGGAATGACGTTATCAGAGCTTGAAAACACTGATTTTATCTTTCGACCCACCCCAGGCCATATAGAATTAACGCCATTCATGTAATCCCAAATATTTCTGTTAATATATCATGTGATAATCATGGTTACAAAAAAAAAGAATTGTGATATCGAGAATTGTACACAAGAAAGTAAAAAGACTGTTTCACGAGAAAAAGCTGGATCAGCACTTAAAGAAGCTGGATTAGATGTTGCTATTAGAGAAAAGAAGACTAAAATCCATCTTTGTGCCGAACATTATCGAAAGATCAAGAAAAAATTGAAAAAAGATCGAGAGATTGAAAGATTAAGATGGGGATAACTTTTCATCTCTCTCATCTCATATTTTATTTTTACACCCATTCTAAACAAGATTGATGATCTAAATCATTAATTTGGATGAGGAAAAAGGGATTTTAAAGAATTTTTAGTTCCATTGCATCTTCATCACAAGCCGGGATACAATCAAGACAATTTGTGCAATGTACACTTCTTACTCTTTCTGCTGGATGAGAGAGAATTTGAACTCCCATTGGACAAACATCTTCACATATTCCACAATGATTACATTTCGTAATATTCCTTCCGACACCAATTAACGAGTGTTCCCCTAGGCGCCCCATGATAATACCTACAGGACATATCCATCGACACCAACCTCGTGGAATGTAAATAATCATAATTATTGCACCAATAAAAATAGCTAATCTTATCCATAATAGAATATCAATAGATCCAAGGTTTTCTATTCTAAATAATTCTCCTAATACTCCCCAATAAACTATTACTGGAATTGCTGTGAATAAAAATACAGCTGGACTAAGAACGGCCCATGGTTGTTCAAAAAATGAACCAAAGGCAGCTTCAACATCAGCTTGATTCCCTAAACCAACTGAAATTCCAATAAAAGTGGAAATAAGTAGTGTACCTCCAGTAATTAATTCCCCAATCTGTCTCATGCTGTTATTTGTACTATGGGTAGGTTCATATTTTTTTACCCATGAAGTGATCAAACCTATAATATCTTGGAATAATCCAAAGGGACATCCCCACGCACAAAATAACCTACCAAAGATACCCCCAATAATCAAAAAAGATGCAAGGGGAATCAGGGGTATAATTGCTCGACTAAGCATGCGTTGTAATAAGAAAAAACTGCCTTCAGAACTCGAAAAAATTGTTTGTGGCATGTTTATTGGAAGGACTAACCAATTAGCTCCGATTTCAAAGAATACTAGATTTAGTAAAAAGAACATAATTATTTGTACAATCATACGTACAATTCGTAATTTAGTTAAATTTGTTTTAGGTTTTTTATGCCATGCCATTACTATCACCTAAGGAGTAGGTATCCCTGCAGTTGCGCTTCTAGTTAGTTCAGCCAGTAGTTCTTGAATCAGATCTGGAAGGAATTGATTCGTTGATATAGCAATAGCTAATAAAATTATTCCCACACTTATGGCTATAACAGCCTTTGCTTGACTTTTCATCCACGTAAATCCTTCTTATATTGGTATTGAGAGCTAAAGAAGTTAGTTATGGCAAGGATGAGGGCACTCGTCTTTTCTTCTTAAATCTTGACTTAGATCTGTCATAGCTTTAATTCATTGAATATTGTTTTTTTATTGATATATTATAATTTAGCTACTTTAAAAACCCCAATCTCTACTTTTACTAAATCCATATGCAATAGTTCTTGCTTCAGAGATTTTTTTAAGCATTGAAGGTTTAATAATGGCTTTCATGAAAAGATATAATCTTTGAATTCGACTCATTGATGTAATATCCCAACCATCAATCCATGAGCCAAATATATCGATATCTTTAGATGTTAATGAGTTATATAATATATTATGCGCTTTCTGAATGATTGGATCAGTATAAGGAGCATTTTGACTTTTTTTCTGGTATTCACTCATCTGTTTTTCATCAAAACGAGAATTTTTATGTGCCTCAATAGCTGTTTGGCCTGCAAGCATTCCTGAGTGAATACCAATAGATACCCCTCCATAAAAAATTGAATTAGTCATTCCAGCAGCGTCTCCAACAGCCATAAAGTTTGAACTGTAATTTTTTGGAATGGGGCCACTTGCGGGAATGATTCCAGCGATTTTTTGAATGATCTCCGCTTTAGATATGCTTTCGTCATTCAAATAAGCTATGAAATCTTTTATATTTTTATTCGGATTAGTTGCTGGATTTAAAATAACTCCAATGTTTGTATTCTTTTTTTTTGGAAAAACCCATCCATAGTGCATCGCAGGAATTTTCTTGGGAGCAAAATAGAAATCTAGAGCATCAGTATGAACACCATCAATTTTATATTCAATTCCTTGGACATATTCAGCTGGAGGTTGTAATCCCATGAATCGAACACTATGAGCTGAAGGACCATCTGCTCCAATTACAATTTTACTTTCATAATCATCTTGTGTTGTTTTAACCGTTAATGAGTCCGACTTTCGATCTATTGAAGTGACTTGTGTGCCTAAAAGAAGGTTAGCTCCAGCTTCTTTTGCTTTTTTGGCGATAAGCTTATCGAATAATGGTCGATTGATTGTAACTGTGTTTAATGTGGATGTAGCTACTCCTTTTGTTCCAAAAAAAAACCGTTGCGTCGGTACTATTCTTTCAATGAATGAATCGTGTTTTTGAAGATCCAAAATTTCGTTATCAAGCTGAAAATTGGAATCTGGCATATTTTCTAAAGAAAGAAGTTTATTTGCAGAGATCCCTTCTCCACAAGCCAAAGGATAACCAATTTCAAGATGTTCTTCTACTACAGCTGTATTTAACCCATTTTTAGCAGTTGTGATTGCTGCTGACAACCCAGAGGGTCCTCCACCAATGATAAGAACATCATAATTCAACACTTTTTAATGCACCAAGATTCATTGAACAATCACATCGCTTGTTAATAGACAATTTAAAGATGTTACTGGATTATATCATTTGGGATTACTTGTGTCACGAACACCAATGAGAATTGGAAATTCATCAATCAAAGCCCAAGGTAAGATCCTTGTGCAGTTAGAAAATAATTCACTTCCAAAAATAGGATCACGTGCAAAAATTCAAAGAAAGGGGAGTTTTATGGATATCGGAGAAGTTGTTGAAGTAATTGGTTCAACTAAGAATCCATGGATTGTAATCTTAGCCAAAAAGGAAAAATTAGATGTATTAAAAGAAGGTGAGTCGGTTTTCACAGAGGATCGCCCTCCGAGAGATAAAGGAAAAAAACAGCGGAGATGGAAGAAGGGGACGAAATCTAATAGAGGAAAGAAATAAGAAGCTAATATTTAAAATCAAAATCATTTGCCCGTTAATTGTAGAATTCAGTAAAATTGGGTGGTAACTTTAAGTAGTAATCACTCTAAATGAGGAGATATTATTGGCAAGATCACAAAGAATATCCAGACGTAAATCAAGTGGTGGACGATATCATATTGCTGTAAAGAAGAAAAAGCGAGATTTAGCACGACCAGCAGCATCAACTTTGCTAGGTGAAGAAAGAAAAAAAGTAATTAGAACTCGTGGGGGAAATCGAAAAATACGTCTTCTAAGTTATAGTTATGCTAATTTATCATCTCAAGATAAGAAATCATCTGAAAAAGTCGAAATCGAAGATGTTATTGAAAATACTGCAA
>JAUUVJ010000336.1 GCA_030589605.1 Candidatus Hodarchaeota archaeon
TAACTAGATATTTCGTAATTTCTTTTTCCTGTAATATCTCTTATACCTTTCTTTATTTGCTTCTGACTGACAAGATTTACATCGTTTTTGAGTATGATTCCTCTTTTTTTCTCTGTAAAATTCGTTTCCACAATCAATACAGGAACCATGGCGATAAACATCCTCTATCTCTTCAAAGAACTTTTTAAAAATAATAAATTTTCTTTCTAGATATATTTTTGCATCTTTATACAATAATTGATAAAATGACTTACGTCCTTCAGCTAATATTATTAAGTTATAGGAAATTGATTTCCTATTTGACTCATAAAATGAACACCTAATATCATGCGCCTCTAGTAGAGACTTTAATTGGAGTAAAAAACTTCTACTACCACATGTAAATCCTATAGTGAGAGAGTTTTTTCTTAAACTTACATGTCCATCACCATCAAAATAACCTCGAATGAAATGAAATAGGTAATGAGATGGAATTTCAGGAAAGAGCATTGTTAAAGATTTGTTAGATGTTAATCCAAGTTTGAAAAGATTATCAACAACCTGCATTCTGTAAATTGAGAGAAAATATACAACCCCTGTTTCTGTTTTTTCTGATTTGATTGGATAGTTACTTCCTAGGGCATCATTTATTTTTTTTAGCAATTTAATATCCTTAATCTTAATTCTCAGTTCTGCTTTCGTTTTTTCCTTTCTAATAAAGCCATCAGCAAAAATAAAACCTAAAATATAAGCCATTCTATTCCCCCATTTGCTAAAAAAACCTAGATCCAAAGAATAACGTACAGAACTGTTTTTTTTCTTATAGTATTGACGACCTTTACCTCTGATTGAGTAAATACTTCGATTTAATTTTACAGCAATTACTTTATCCTGTAAGTGAAGATTGTTCAATAGGAAATTAATTTCTTCTTTCGTCCATAGCTTTTGTTTATTTCTCACAAGAACTTACATCCTTTCTTGCTATTTTTATTAAGCTAGACATGAGAAACGCTTAGGTAAATACAAAAAAAAGAAAATAAATCTTATACTTAATTATAGACAAGTAGTAGAGCTTTATAAACTAAGTGACGAGGTATCTAAATTTAAGAACATCGTCATTCTTGATTTAACTTGCTAAAACTAAAGTAAATATAATAAATCTAATATTAAATTGGAGGAAAAAGTCATTAAGCAAGCAAAATTATATTAAAATTTTAAATATGTAAAAATCAGTTCTTTAATTCAAAAGAAATTTAACTAAGGATATAATTGAATGTCAAAAAATAGACTTATTTCTAATGGTTGTCATTCAATGAAAACAAATCATCAAATATTTTTCTCTAATTCCAGGAAAATGAAAGAAGTTGAAGATAATTCAATTGATCTTGTTGTTTCATCTCCGCCGTATCCTCTTATCGAATTATGGGACGAAATGTTTTCCACACTAAACCCTGAAATCAAAAATGCGTTAATAAATAATCAAGGTCTCTTAGTATTCGAATTAATGCATAAAGAACTGGATAAAGTATGGGAAGAAATCTTCAAAGTATTAAAAGATGGAGGTATTGCCTGTATCAATATTGGTGACGCTACACGAAAAATTGGGGATGATTTTCAATTATATCCAAATCATTCTAGAATTTTGAAACACTGTCATACCCTAGGATTTCAAGTTCTTCCTAGTATAATCTGGCGAAAACCGACTAATGCTCCCAACAAATTTATGGGATCAGGAATGCTTCCTCCGAGTGCTTATGTTACATTAGAACATGAATATATACTGATTCTTAGGAAAAATGGAAAACGGTCATTCAAATCTAAACAGGAGAAAGAGAAAAGAAGACGAAGTGCGTACTTTTGGGAAGAACGAAATCAATGGTTTTCTGACGTGTGGTTTGACCTGAGAGGGACTGGACAGAAATTGGAAGAAGAAAATGTTGATCTACGTAAGAGGAGTGGAGCTTTTCCTTTTGAATTAGCATATCGATTGATAAACATGTTTTCAATTGAAGAAGACACAATTTTGGATCCATTCTTAGGTACAGGGACAACAACTCTTGCAGCGATGGTTGCAGGAAGAAATAGTATAGGATTTGAGATTGATATTAATTTTTGGGCATTAATACAAACAAAGCTAAACAATGTAATAAACATCTCGCGAGATCATATCGCACAAAGATTAAAGTCACATAGATTATTTATTGCTAAAAGGGAAGAACAACAAAAAGATATCAAATACATCAATGAACGTTATAATTTTCCTGTAATAACTAAACAAGAAACAGAATTAAGATTCCTAGAAATTGAATCTTTAGTAAAAACAAAAGATTTTGAATATGAAGTCATTTACAAGAAAAAAAAGTGACATAAAAGTGAAGTGGTCATTTTGAATATTGATGGCCAATTTTAAATTGTCATTCTTTAAATAAAATGACCTTCAACTTATTTTTACTCAAGTGATAATATACATGTGTTTTTTATGTCAAAAAGTACTTTAAATCGGATCTACTCAAAAATTTTCGATGAATCGAACTTTTTTAAGGCTCTCCCCTTTTTAACAATACTACCTCTTGCAGTATTTATCATTAGTTTTTTGATAGTTAGTTTGTTTCCAGTTTTAAAAATTGAATTTCCAATTCAATTAAATTTCATCTTGGTTCCTCTTTGTGCAGGATTAATAGTGGTATTAATGCGACTTATTTTTCGTAATAGTCTATTTTTTCGAATTACTTTCTATTTTTCGATAACAATTACGGTGACTGTTTGTGCAGCATTCTATTTGAGTTTTCTTGGAATGAATATAAGTAATGCATTATTATTGTATCCAGCGACTGTATGTATTATCATTGTTATGTTAATTTACACAGTTAGGTCTATCCAGATTCCTCTAAACTTATCAATGGATCAAATTAAAAAAATAGCTGAAGGAAAGCTAAATGTCGAAAAAGCAGGAATAGGAGTGTATGGGGCAGAATTTAAAGAATTTGAAAGTAATCTATTCTTAATGATGACTAATATTGCCACGATAATATCGACTGTTCAGTTATCTGTTGACATTCTTACTAATTCTACCAAAGGAATGAGTGTAACTTCAGAGGAATTGAACGCATTATCAGAAGAAATAGCTGCAACAATCCAACAGATAAGTCGAGGTGCGACAGCTCAATCCGAAATAGCAATAAAGGGTGTTAACGATATATCAAAAATGTCTAATGTCGTTGACACATCTTTACAAGATATAGGAAGTACATTAAATGTCATTGATGATATAGCAAGTCAAACTAATATTTTAGCTTTAAATGCGGCCATTGAAGCCGCACGAGCAGGTGAATATGGCCGAGGATTTGCTGTAGTAGCTGATAATGTCCGTCGACTAGCTGAAGAAACGAAGAAAAATTCATCTGATATCAACAAAATAACAAGTAGCATTATTCAAGACGTTGGAGCTTCATTGAAAGATATTCAAGAATCATTTCAAAATTTTTCAGCACAATCAGAAGAATTTAGTGCCTCAAGTGAGGAAGTAGCTGCAGCCACAGAAGAAGAATCAGCAATTATGCAGCAGTTAGTTCAATTAACCCAAGATTTATCAAAAATAGCAGAGGAATTAAACAACGCAACACAACAATTTCAAATAAGCTAAGCAAATTTTGCTAAAAATTTGCTCTAAAAAAGAGATTTAAAATAAGATATGACTTTTATTCATCGTTTCTTCTTCATTTCGTGAATATCTAGTCTATAAGAACAGTTAGGTACACCTTGTTCTATAGTAATGATGTTCTTTATCTGAAATCCTTATTATTCATAAGAATAGTATCAATGAATAGTGTTGAATTCTCCCCAAAAGTCGATTAAAAAATTTATCTTTTTAAGAAAGTAAAAGAAAACAATCCTATCAAGATAAAAGAGTGAGAAAAATGAGTGTACATGAAAATGAAGAAAGTCCTAAAAACGAAAGCAGATTTGATTTTCTAACTACCGATTTTCTAAGAACAAAAAGCATTAGTCAAAAAAACCGTAATATAATCGCTATTGGTCTGTACGCGTTTATTGGGGCTATGAATCTCGGTTTGATTCTCACTCATTATAATGGTCTATACCTTCAGAATTCTTTAGGACTTGCTAAAACACCTGCAGATGTTCTTTTTAGCTATTCTACTGCTGCAGGTTCAATTGGATTACTTTTGGCAGCTATTGTGGGTGGAGCGATCAGTGACGATTATAGATCTAAATATGGCGCACGAGCGCCCTTTATATTATTAGGTTGTGTTTTAACTGGATCTTTGCTTGTGATAACACCTATAATAGGTGATATTACCCCAGCTGAATTTCGTGTTGTTATGTTACCAATCTGCTTTTTCATTATGTATGTAGGAATGGGATTAGCATGGGCTCCAACTAACGCATTATTATCAGAACTTTTTACAAAAGAACAAAGAGGTTGGGTAGGTCTTGTGTCTGCAATATTTGCCACTCTTGGTACTATTCTAGGAGTTATTATATTAAAAGCAATTTCTTTTGTCGATGTTTTTGCTATGTTTCTATCTGCTGGGATAGTAACCGTGATCGCAGGGATTACAATATTCTTCTTAGTTGATAAAGCAAATCCCACTTTTCCACCTATTGATGATACGTTTACCGATATTTTATTAACACCGAGATATCTGGTAAATTATGGAGGTAGTGATTTTACAAAGATGCTTATAGTACAAAGTCTCTGGGGATTTTCATTTGGTGTAGCAACCTTATATTTAATCCCACATTTACAAACCCCGAGAGGAATTGCAACCCTTGGCGCAGGTAATGAAGGAGTAGTTCTAATAATCACTGGAATAGTTGCAGGTATAATGGCTATCCCTGCAGGACTTTTGATAAAGAAATTAGGGAAAATCAAAACTGCTATGGTGGGCTCCTTAGTATACGGTGTTTTTCTAACTTGTTTCGCATTCATGGAGGTAGGAGACTATTATATCCTCATTCTACCTCTTGCAGCTCTTGCAGGTTTCGGCGCTGTTTTTATAGAATCTGTTAGACTATCACTACCAGCTGATCTTGTGCCAGAAGGAAAAGAAGCTCAA
>JAUUVJ010000354.1 GCA_030589605.1 Candidatus Hodarchaeota archaeon
ATGATTTTGAAATTGGACAGAAACATAATTTGGAAGTAATTACTGTTCTTGATGAAAAAAGCAATCTTCTTTCTGAGTATTCAGGTCCTTATGTAGGAATGGATCGATTTGAAGGCAGAGAAGCAATAGTTAAAGATTTAGAAAAAGAGGGTTTACTTGAGGAAATTAAACCTTATATTCATACAGAACCTCATTGTCAGAGATGTCAAACTCTTATTGAACCACGAGTATCGTTACAATGGTTTGTTAGAACGAAACCATTGGCAAAAGCTGCAATGGAAAAAGTACGACAGAAAGAAACTGTTATCATTCCTGAAAGAGAAGAAAAACGATTTTTTCAATGGATGGAAAATATACATGATTGGTGTATCTCTAGACAACTCTGGTGGGGTCATCAAATACCAATATGGTACTGTAATGATTGTTCAGAAGAGATTTGTCCACCTCCTACAGTTAACAGTGTTTCTAAGTGTTTTAAGTGTGGTAGTACAAAGTTAACTCAAGAACAAGATGTATTAGATACTTGGTTTAGTTCAGGTTTATGGCCATTCAGTACCAATAAGTGGCCTGATACAAATCATCCTGATTATCAACGTTTTTATCCAACCAGTACACGTGAGACTGGTTATGACATTCTTTTCTTTTGGGTAGCTAGAGAAATGATGCTAGGTATTGAATTAACTGGTACAGTTCCTTATCGAACAGTTTATCTTCATGGTCTTATTAGAAACGAAAAAGGGAGAAAGATTAGTAAATCCATGGAAAATGTTGAGAAGTATGATCCACTTCATATTATTGAAGAGCAAGGGGCTGATTCTTTAAGATATGTGCTTATTTCTAATAGTATCCCTGGAATGGATACAAACTTAGATCCTCGCCAAATAGAAACTGCTCATCACTTCTTAAATAAGATATGGCAATCAACACGATTTGTACTAGGAAATATTGCGGAATCCGAAGTCATACCCTCAATTGGTGAGATAAATATTGATAAATGTCAAATTGCTGACAAATGGATTTTATCACGATTAAATACATTAGTAAATACTGTTACATCCTCTATGGAGAATTTTAATTATTTAAAAGCGACACGAGAAATAAAGAGTTTCTATTGGAATGAGTTTTGCGACTGGTATATAGAGATAACAAAGATCAGACTTTATAGCAAAAAGGAGGAGGAAGCAATTAACCCGGAAGTCGTTAAAATCATTCTTCTTCATGTTTTAGACACTGCCTTAAGATTACTTCATCCTATTATTCCATTTATTACCGAAAAATTATGGCAAAACTTACCCCTAGCAGAAAGAAAAGTACCTGCATTAATTGTAGCCAAATGGCCAGAGGTAAATGAAGCTTTTATCAATAAACAATTAGAACAGGAATTTCAATTTATAATTGATTTTATACGCGAAGTCAGACGAATTCGATCTATTTTCAACATTGGGTTAAGTAAAACCATTCCATTGCTGATTCAGAAAGGAGAGAAAACCTCAATTCTGAATAAAGCTCAAGATGAATTAATCAAATTAGCAAAAATTGACCCAGAAAAACTAGAATTTGTCTCTAAACTCGAACAACCTAAACGAGCTGCTCGGGTAGTAATCCAGGGAATCACAGCTTATATTCCTCTAGGAAAACTAATAGATGTAGTAAAAGAGCATCAAAAAGTAGAATCTCGGTTGAACAAACTTGAAAAGCAAATCAACCAATTATCAAAGAAATTATCAGGCCCCTTTTCTAAAAGAGCTCCTACTGAGCTCGTCGAAAAAGAAAAAGAAAAACTCTCTGAGCTAAATGATAAAAAAGTTCAGCTAATTGAGCAATTACAAATCCTCTCATAAAAATCGTATTAATCTAGGACTGATCTTGTTAGGTTTATTTCTCTTTCAAGAATGGAGATATCACTTTCTTCTTCTAAACTTAATATCAGATGAATTTACGGTTTTTTTTTCAACCGAATCACTCCCTCGAGCTTCAGCAAGCTCACGTAATTCCTTAAGTTTTGTTTTACTCTGTTTAATCGATTCTTGTCTTCTTGAGATGGTACTAGTTTCAGTACTTAGTACCTGATTCCTTCGGTATGATATGATTGCCCAAGATAGAAGTCCACCAGCAATTATCGCGCCTCCTCCTCCAAAAAGAATTATATTACCAAGACCACCAAGAGGATCATTAATGCTATTTGTAGTTGTTGTAGTTGTTGTAGATGATGTAGAACCTTCAACAACAGCATCATATCTTATTGTAAGCAATGTAACATCAAAATAATAATATGTTCCGCTTTCTAACGCAGTAAATCGATTTGTTCCATCCACAGCTAATCCAATAATTCCTGATTTAAAATCTGAAAAATATCCTGCACTTGCGTCGGGAAATAATGCTAAAATATTAGCAGGAACGGTAGATCCTGCAGAGAGGTAAATGTATTCGATGTTGTTATCCTCTGCTACTCCAGAATAATCTGGATTGTTATAACGAAAGTAATGCACATCAACTACATCTCCCCAGTTAGCAGTTATGGCTGCATCAGCTGGTTCAGTTGGATATACCAAAAAAGTTAGTAAAAAAACAAAAATGACTGTTTTAAGAACATTCGATCGTCTAAATGATGAATAAAGCATATATGGAGAATTTATTAAAGAATCTATATCTTTTATGTTCGTATATCATAATCTTCTGAATATAAGAATGTATATTACTTTGTTATTAAATCTAAATATAACGAGTTAGATGAGCAATTACAAATCCTCTCATAAGAAAATCTGAGAGAGCAAATTACCACAATAATTTCATTTTTATTTAAAAGGTTGGAAGAGGTTTAGTATTAAAGACTCATTCTTAATGAGGAATGGATTGAATGGATAGAAAGAAAATTAGCGAAACCAACAGAGAAGCTTGGAATGAAGTTACACCCCTTCACCAAAAAGCTCGAAAGGTAAATTTAGAGGAGAAATTTAAAGAAAAGAATTTTAGTGTTCTTAGTACTTTAGAAACCACAAAGCTTCAGGAAATTAATGTAAAAGGTATGAAAATTGCACAACTTTGCTGTAATAATGGTAGAGAGTTACTATCAATATTAAATTCACTAGAAGCTGAATCTGGCACAGGTTTTGACATTTCTGATGAAGCAATAAAAGAAGCAACAAAGTTACAACGAAGTTCAGGTTTAAATTGTAGCTTCATAAGAACAGATGCTTACGAAATTGATAAAAAATACTATAATTCATTTGATTTGGTTTATTTTACTGTTGGTGCTCTATCTTGGCTCCCCGACCTTAATGAGTTATTTCTAATATCTTCGAAATTATTAAAACCGAAGGGACAATTATTCCTCTATGAAATGCATCCTTTTCTCGACATGTTTGACCCAGAAAACAAAGACGATCCATTAAGAATTTCAGAATCCTATTTTAAAGAGGAACCATGGATTGAAAAATCAGGAATAGATTATCTAGGGAAAACCAAGTACGACGCAAAGACTACCATTGAGTACAGTCATAAGTTATCTGATATAATGACCGCGATAATAAAAGCGGGTTTAAAGATTACTGAATTTAATGAATATCCTCATGATATCTCCGCTGTTTTTCAACATCTTGAAGACAAAAAAATGGTTCCATTAAGCTATCTTATTATTGCTGGAAAAGGTTGAATATTAGGAAAAGAAACAAATAATGTTCTTAATTTTCCCTATCATCATTTTCTAAAGAATTCTCTTTGGAACTTTCTTGAATGATCCATCTTGGATCTCAAATTGATAAAGTTTGGTTAAACCTAATTTTTTTAGTTTTACTATTGTTTCATTAAAAGAATAAGCAACATCGTTTGGAGTATGAGCATCAGAACAAAGGATCATTGGAATTTCTCTCTGAATTAATTCTTTTATTATATCATCACTTGGAAAGTATTCTTTTACTGATTTACGAAGACCTGAAGTATTGATTTCTACGATAATATCTTTCTTTTTTATATGATCTAGAACTGAGAGGATTTTTTGATATATCATTTCATTTTTTTCTGGTATAAGGCCATATTTTTTGAGAAAATCAAAATGTGCAATAATATCAAAAAAACCTGTTTTAACAAGTTCATCCATCATTTCATAATATCGCAAAAATACATTATCAATACCTAACTTCTTAATGATTGGAACAGCTTTTCTCATATCAATTGGTAAAGCTTCATATCCATCCCAAGGAATTGCATGTATTGAACCTATTAAATAGTCGAATTTTCCCCTATGCTTTTTTATAACCTTTTTGATTTGTTTAAATGACTTTTTAAAATAATCAACTTCCAAACCGATAAGAACTTCAATTTCATTTTTAAATTTAAGCTTTAGTTCATTTGTTTCATTGAAATAAAGAGGTAAATCCTCTAATAACATTGCATAATGATGAAAAGACTCTGGTAAATATATCATAGGAAAATGAGCAGTTAATCCTATTTGATTCAGATTAAGATTTATCGCTGATTGAGTATAGTCTTCCAGTGAGCCTATTGCGTGATCACAAAAATTAGAATGTGTATGATAATCCCAAAGTCTCATATGTGAACAATTTTTCTTTGAAATAAATAATAATGTATTGGATTTGGTCAGAGCAGAGGATATCTAGCAGAAGAAAGAAATAACTAACTTTTTTAGTTTCCAACAATGATGCGATGATGATGTGACAAGACAGAAAATATCAAAGAAAGAAGTCTTGATATCACCTGTTCGGTATCCTTATCTTCATACTATTAATTCTATTGGGGAGTTAATTCCCAATCATTCTTTTGTTGTTTTTTTCTGTTTATTTACTTAAGTATTTTCTTCTCTTGGAACACATTATGCGTTTTCTATTCTTCAATGCTTTTGGAATTCTTTTTCATCTACCATTAAA
>JAUUVJ010000128.1 GCA_030589605.1 Candidatus Hodarchaeota archaeon
CTTACTTAAGCATTTTAAATAATTATTGAATTACTTTTCTTTCAATTTCTAGAAAAAGGTCAATAGTAGTGTTTAAGTTTTTTCATTCGATAACAAGCGGGATTTTTTTAAATTACTTGATGAAATCTTGGAGCATAAAGTCGAAAGAATCCTTATAACCTACAAAGATCGTCTTAGTCGGGTTGGTTTTGGTTTTTTCACTCACCTCTTCCAGAAATACGGAACTGAAATAATTATAATATCAGAGCTAGGGAGCACCAAACTCGATGCAGAGGAGGTATTTGAGGAGATCGTTTCACTCTTGCATTGTTATTCTATGAAACTCTATAGCAAGCGACGCAAAAAAACCCTAGAAATTCAATTCACACCAAATGCTAGTTGATAGATCTGCAGAAACTGTAAAAAACTAGTTAGGGAAAATTACTATGAAATACTATGTTCAGATTATTTCGTCCTGATACTGAGGCTGTTTGGAAAAATCCAGTCATTATTGAACGGTTTTCTCATTATAATGGAATATTGCGAGGAAAAAGAGCTGCGAAATACCTAATTGTAAAAAAAACTCCTGTTTCTGAAGCTAATATTTTGGATCTTCCCATTTCTGATTTGTGGCAAATCCATAGGAATACTCGATATGAATTTAATGAATTGAACCAAAGAATTACGAAGGGAAAATTAGCTCTAGAGGAAATAAAACATCCATCGTTTTCTTTCTTGGATTTAAAGGTTTTATTAGCTAAAAAAATGTTACAAAAATGCCATTTCTGTGAGCGAAGATGTGGGGTTAATCGTGCGGATCAACAATTGGGTGTATGCAGATTAGCTAATAAAAGTATTGTCACATCACATTTTTTGCATATTGGTGAAGAACCCCCCTTAGTACCATCAGGAACTATTTTTTTCACATCTTGCACTTTTAAATGTATTTTTTGTCAAAATTGGACAATATCACAAGAATGGGGAAGCGTAGATAATGTTAAAGAGGGTTATTTTGTTTCTCCTATTGTTTTATCAAAAATTATGAAAAATCTCTCAAAGGAAGGGGCTAAAAATATAAATTGGGTTGGAGGTGATCCAACTCCAAATATTCATACAGTAATTGAATCTTTGGTTAATTTTCAGGAAAATATCATTCAATTATGGAATTCCAATATGTACACGAGCTCTGAGGGGATGGATTTACTACTAGATATAATAGATTTCTGGTTGCCTGATCTTAAATTTCATGAGGATACCTTTGCAAAAGAGATGACAGATGTAAAGAATTATTGGGGGATTGTAACACGTAATATAAAACTAGCATATGATCATAGTTCAAGAGAAATGATAATTCGTCATCTTATTATGCCAGGGCGCGTAGAATCTGATACTTTTCCAATTCTTGATTGGTGTGCTGAAAATGTCCCCCTAGCTTTTGTTAATATAATGGGTCAGTGGAGACCTGAACATAAAATCCACAGTAATCCTCAGTACGAATCACTAGCTCGTGGTGTAACTTCTCAAGAGATGGATAGAGCACGAAAATATGCAGATAAACTAGGAGTACATTGGCGAGAAGTCTAATAGGGTTGCATATAGTTTCTGAAAGAATGGACATAATTGGGTATAAGAAGAAAAGAAGGGAAACAATAGAAGAAAAAAGCAGTTGCTCAGTACAATGAAACAGTAAGTGCGCATAGGAAAAGCAGGAAGATTATTACTAAAGGAATGGTTTGACCTTATAATCAATCTTCATTCAAGGGGGAAAAATGTTGTTTGAAGCCGATCATAAGTTGGATATTCCTCTATAATACCTAATACTACATTTGGAAAAATTTTTCGTATCCTTTCCTTCATCTCATCTAATAGTGCAGCATTTGTCAAGATTTGTTCTCTTTCTTGATCAATATGGAGTAAGTCTTCAGGTATTTGGATTTTTGTAATAAGAATATGCCGAATTAAATCTAAATCTTTAGAAGGTGATTTAATAATCCCTCGTAACAGTAGACCTTTATCAGGACCATCGGAAATAACCACGTCAGAAGGTAATTGAACATTATTTACAATTCTAAATAGACGATTTGGTAGTTGAACTGAATCCTTTGTAGTTAAAGGACAAAAATGGACTGGTATCTCACTGTTATTGGCAGCCCATTCAACAATCTTTTTTCCTAATTCTGAACTACCTTTTATAGCAGATTCATTTTCAGAATTGACTTTTAGATTATGAGCTAAAAGATTACGGTAATTTGTTTCTGCAACTTCAAGTTCATTTAAATTAATAAAATAAAATTGATCACTCTTCGGAAGAATTAAGGAAAAACGAGTGATTAATTCACGATAGTAATCAATCCCTTTTGTGGGAATTATTGGAACTTCAATTCCAATATCAATATCGAATCTAAGAGCTAATTCCACTTGAGTGAAGTCTGTTTTTAAATTCATAACATGAAATCGTAATTCATCAATATTAGCTACCAATTTGGTAAGAATTTCACTAGAAAGTTCTTTCCCACGTGTATACAAGTGAATATGAAAATCATCTGAAAATGTTTTGTGGAGAAAATGAGTGTATTCTAATGTACTTAAGATGGAATGAGATTCGACAGGGTCGCCCCCGGTCATACTGGCACCTTGAGCATCCATTAAAGATGCTTCTTTCTGAAGATCGCTCAAATTCAGAATAGGTCTTTCATTTGCATATGAATAGGGTGAAGACTTTCTTTCAATGCTTAGAGGACAATAAAAACAATTACTAGAGCATTCTGTTGTTACTAGAACTACTAATTTTTCACCTGCTATGCATTGTTGACAACCTCTTGAGAGTGTTCCAGTATAAAAACTTCCCCAAGAAGTTTTTGTCAGTTTTTGCTTCATAATTAACCTTTTTCAGTGTATTACAAATAAATTATTCTAAAAAAAAACGAAAATCAGTTTTAAAATCAGAATTCTCTAAAATACACTTCAAATTTATCTTTATCTCTATGTGAAATAACTTTAAAGTATCCAGGAAGATTAGCTCGTCCTAGAACTTTTTTGGTGTAGAACTTCAACTTACGAGAAGATAATCCTTCAACTTCAATTGATTTTCCATCTTTTTTTGGTGTTATTTTTTCTTTTTCTTGAATTAAAGTTACTAGATTATCAATGACTTCGGAGTCAGGGATATTTGAGAGATCTATTTTCATAATATTCACCTTAAAAATTGTTTCTTTGAATTTTGTCTTATTAGTATAAACCTAGTTCAGATTAGAATACATTGGATCAGGAAGAGTAGAATCTAAGTAAGAAAGTAACATTTCTAGATTATGACTATTCCTTTGTTCTATTAAATTTGACTCTGAAGCAATAAATTTGGAACATTCATGGTTTTGTTTCGATGGAGACAAGCGCTTAAATGAGCAGGCCCGACTGATATCTAGAATTACTGATTCGAATGGGCGGGATAATAAGTCATGACGGACCTGAGATTCGGAAAAAAGTCCTGAAGCTAATCCCGATGAAATAATTGGTTCTGATTTCATTATATATCTAAGTAAGCAGTTAACGTGGCTCAAATATCCTTCATCATTACCAATCACGACTTTTTGTTCTAATAATTCGTCAAGAGTAATTTTTTTTCCACAATGAGAGCAAATCAATCCACCGCTCCCACTGATAATTATATCATAAACAATAGAAGGATCAATATCGTAATTTTCTATGTCCAAGTGCCTCATTACTCCATTACAAGCTCACTGGGTCAATTTAAGATCCAATCTAAGACTCAAATGCCAAGTATTTATTTATTTGCTTATGAGAATAATAGGGAAGGTAAAATATCATTGCTTTGTTTGATGAATTACTTCAGTCATAACAATAAATTTCCTATTAAAATTAAGATACACTAATGCCTACAAAAATTAAACATAATTGTTAAGAAATACTGAAACCTGTTCAAGTCTTGATCATAATTTGACCTAACTCCTCATTCATTTGAATATTAGAAAATCTTAGCTTTCGAAAAAAATATTGAAAAAAATAAAGAAAGCTTTTTCTTAAATTATTGATTTAATGTTATTTGCTAATTAGAATGGCTATTATTATCTCAATGTCATTTTATACAATTCTATTAGATAAAATTATAGCAGAGCTTGCTTGAAATAAATTTATTGGATGTGCGTTCAGTTATGGATGATAAAATTGAAAATTCTAAGATGAAATTACAACAGATTTCTTCTGATCATAGTGTTCCGAAGAATATTCGAAGAGCTGCAAAAGAGGCCTTTATTGCTATTTCTGGTAAAAATAAACCAGATGATGATCCTCCTGAAGTACGTGCCAATCTAGCTATTTCAATTCTAGATGAGATTAGTCAAGATCCAAATTGTCCCCTTTTTGCAAGAACAAAGATATGGGAAGTTCTAAGTATTCTTGAAACCATTTCATCTAAAATTGAATAAAACGCGAAATAAATAAATAAAAGACTCCATTCTTCTAACTATTTACTATTCTTTCTCTAAAAGTAAATTCGCTAAAAAATAGTCATTTTCTTAAACGGATTTCAGGTAAAAATTATCTAGACTTCTTCAACAGGGATATTCAGGCTTGAAACAATTTCATTTGCTTCTTTAGGAGTTGTTTTATATGTATAAAGACATTTTTTAGTCCTGAGTTTAAGTTTCACAATTTCTGATTTTTTTGAGCGTTTGACATAACATACCGAAGCGAGTCCTAGTGTGGTCATGAACTCTTCTATTGATTTCAATTCTTCTGGCAATTCTATCTTCCTCTGCTAAAATTACGTTCATTTATTGCTTTTTCAGTTGAATTTTTATAGATAACCTGCTTGAAAATCTGTGTTAATGTCAAGTGATTCTTTTCAATATTCTATTATTATAGGTAAAGTCTACTTAGGAACTCGTTTAAGGCGTCCACCACAATGAAGACAAACCATTTCTTTTTTATCTGCTTTAGTTCCACAACTTTCACATTTTAAAACCCATTTTCGTGTTTGAACTATCTTTTTACCACTTACAACTCTTATTGGAACATTGAGATGAGAGGCTGCGTTTTGTAGTAAAAGATCATTAGTAATTAAAGTACCTTTTAGCTGTAGAGTAAGTACTAATACTTCAATGTCAATAAGAGAGAGTATTGTTTTAGGATCAAATTTCTCTATTCTTCCTTTTATTTCATTTAACAATTCTGGATATGGATCATTCAATCGTAAGTTACCTGACTGTCTGAGTATATCGTAATTCATTTTTGAACGAATATCTTTAAGTTCTGAAACAACCATTGAAGTTGTGAAAAAGATAGCATTTTTCCACTCTTGAAGAAAAGGAAAATCAAGGCCTATGAAGACTGTTGAATCTAAAACAAAAATGTTTGGTTTTGTAGTTGTCACAGGTATTATTCCTGGATTTCTGGAGTGAAATGTTGTCTTAATCGGCTCATAAATGGACGGTAACGATAGAACTTCACCTTTTCTTTTGAAAGTTGAAAGCTAATTTCAAAGGGTGGCTCATACTCAATACTAATTTGTCCATCAATGACAATTTTTAGAGGATTAATCCGTGTTGCACATCTAATTTTTATTTTTCGCGATGAGGACAAAATTAATGGTCTAATTGCTAGGTTTGTGGAATTAATCCAAGATATCTCAAAATTATCTAAAATAGGATCAATAATACTACCTCCACTCGAAAGAGAATGACCTGTTGATCCTATTGCAGTCGAAATAATAATTCCATCTGCTAATGAACCTGTTGTTAACACATTATCTATTAAAACTCGAAAATCAATTGCTTTTAACAAATCAACCGAAGTGATTACAACTTCATTGATCGCTGATCCAATGGTTTTTCCTTCAATTATAGCTTCAAGTCGATGATGTTCTTCAAGTTTATATTGTCCATTGATAAAACGTTCAAAATTCTTCTTTACATTTTTAGGTTCAATCTCTGTCATAACACCTTTCCTTCCCTTGTTAATAGAGAGTATGGGGATGTTCGGTTTAGTTCGCGCAACTCTAAGGATTGTTCCATCCCCACCGATCGAAATGATGCAATCTGTATCCATTCCCTCAAGAGTTTCTTTTTCAAATCGTGAAATTGATTTATGGTTAAATTTCTCTAAAAAATCATAAAGTTCAGGATTCAAAAAAAAGGAAATGGAAGAATTTCCATCTACACTAATTAGATCATCGATAATTTCAATAGTTTCTTGAAAAAGGATATGAGAGAAAATGCCTATTTTCGATACTTTCATCGAAATTCCATCTCACTGGCTCTTTAAAATCGCGCTTAAAGTTCCATTTCACGAACTTGTGTAATTTTTCTTCTATCCATAACAATCCAATACTCAATTTCAATACCTTTCCCTTGTGCAAAGAAAGATTTTAGTCTCTTGCTTAAATCATCTTCGGAAGGAGGATCAGCTACAAAACTTTCGTATGTTTCATTATCCATGATGTGTACAAAGCCAGTACCATCTTCGACATTTGTTACTTGGCCAACACGTTTTTCAATTATTGGTACGTTAACTCTTTTATCTACAGGTGATATAAATTGTCTTTTCTGATTATCGAAAAGTCCTACCATCATCATCCTAGCCTTAGCGGCCCCGTGTTTACCAGGTTTACTTTTATCAATGGAAATGACTTTACAAGGTTCATTAGAATCAGGATCCATGATATATCGACCAACTTTTATGGTCCCGACTTTCTTAGGTTCATATGACATTATTCGACACCAATTTTGCTATTTTGAAGTTTTTTAATATTTATCACGATCATTAATGGGTAGAACTTCAAAATAATATTTAATTGTTTTCAAAGGATGCGAATTGAGGTTTTGAATTAATCTTTTCTTATCTAAATAAATGATTTAAATGTGAGAAAAGTCAATATTTCTTTCAATTTAATTATAAATATTATTTTTGATAGATAATTTTCCTTCATTTTAAGTTCTTTTTGTTTTTGAGTAATTATTTCGTTTTTAACTTATTTCTATCCTGTTTGAATTGAAATCTTCTACTCGAAGTATTCAAGTGATTTGTAATAGTTCTTTATATAAGAATTTGAGTTCACTTTTCAAAATACTAATAACTATATATCACCCACTAAATCAAAGGAAATGAAAGCGTTATTAGTATTGTTAAATTAAAGTTATTTTTGGTGGAAAAGAGTTGTTTGCACCGAAAGGTCTAGGTTATGATCGAGGAAGTACAATTTTTAGTCCTGATGGAAGATTATTCCAGGTTGAGTACGCAATCGAAGCTGTTAAACGTGGAACTACAGCCATCGGAATTAAAACAACTGAAGGATGTTCTTTGGTTGTTCAAAAAAGATTGCATACTTCTCTCGTAGAGAAGGATATGGTTAAGAAAATCTTCAGTATTGATGATCAAATTGCAACTGCTATTGCAGGATTAACTGCAGATGCGCGGATACTTATAAATCAGGCTCGTATCCAAGCCCAAGTACATAGAATCACATATAATGAACCAATAACTGTAGAAGCCTTAACTCGCCGATTAGCGAATGTTAAACAAATGTACACTCAACATGCTGGTGTTCGCCCCTTTGGAGTATCACTGCTAATAGCAGGATGTGACGAAGTATTGGGTCCTCAGTTGTACATGACCGAACCGAGTGGTAGTTATTGGAGCTATCGTGCAACTGCAATTGGTTCTAGTGCTCCAACAATAATTGAGTTTTTAGAAGGAGAATATCAAACCATTTCTAAAACTGTTGTCGAAGGAAATTTAATTTCATTAAAAGCACTTAAACATGTATCTGAAGAACAATTGGATTCAGAAATGATTGAAATCGCAGTAATATCTAAAACGAGTCCAAAATTACAATATTTAAGTAAGCCTGATATAGTCGGATTAATTAGTCAGTTGTAGGAGAATGAATTATGTTACGAGATGCCCGAAGATTCGATATGAAGGGAAAATCGGTTGTTCGGATAAAAACTCACGGAAATAGATTTGAAATTATTGTTAACCCGAAATTAGCTTTACAATATAAAATGGGGTTACTAGATGACTCGATGGAAATTAGTGAAATCCTAGAAGCTGATGAAATATTTCAGAATGCTAGTAAAGGAGAAAAATCCCCTGATGAGATCTTGATACATTGTTTTGAAACAACCGATATTTTTCAAATTGCGAAGATAATACTTACCAAAGGAGAACTTAATCTAACTGCAGAACAACGTTTTGAATTTTTTGAGAAAAAAAGAAAACAAATTATTTCATTATTGGCAAAAACTTGTATCAATCCTAAAACACGAACACCTCACCCTCCAATTCGAATTGAAAACGCAATGAAAGAAGCAAAGGTCATGATCGATCCGTCCACTTCTGCAGAAAGTCAACTTAAGGACATTATTACGGAACTTCGTCGAATAATCCCCATAAGTATGGAAACCGTAAAACTCGCAATTAAAATACCTCCTGATTTTACAGGCAAAGCATATGGGGAAATAAAGCGTGATGCTCAAATTATTAAGGATGAATGGCAGAATGATGGCCATTGGATTGCAGTAGTTAATATCGCTGCTGGTATTCAAGGTGATTTCATGGAAAAAGTTCAGGGTATGACAAAAGGGCGTGCTGAAATAAAAATTATAGAAAGAATCAGACTTTAATTTATACAAAATACATAATAATGAATTTTTATAAAATATTTATGATAATTGAAAGGTTATGAGTAAAATGTCAATTTTGGTAGAACGAAACCAGTTAGTTATTCCTGGTGAAATAATAGCCCGGGGATCTGGGTTGAAAACAGCTGGAGGGGTTTATCGTAGAGAAATTAATAGTCAAACTGAAATTGTTGCATCAATGATTGGATTAGCTCAAGTGAGAAATGATAGAGTTGGCGTAGTACCTTTAGAAGGATGTTATATTCCATTAGAAGGTGATATTATTATAGGAAAAATCACTAGGGTAGGCATTACATCTTGGAATGTTGATATTCGTGGTCCTTATGTTGGTACTCTACGTGTTGGAAATGTAATTGACAGAGACTTTGATTCCCTTAGAGAGAGTATTGATCGAATTTTACAAATTGGAGACGTCATTAAAGCTGAAATTACTTATTTTGATAGAACTCGTGATCCAGTCCTTACACTGCATGGAAGAGGGCTCAGAAAACTTACAAGTGGTCGTTTAATTGAAGTAGATCCTGTTAAAATACCTAGAATCATTGGAAAAAAAGGGAGTATGATTCAATTATTGAAAAATATGACAGGTAGCCAAATCAATGTAGGCCAAAATGGTAGGATCGTTCTTAAGGCTAATAATATAGATTTAGAAAACCTTGTTGAACGAGCAATTCGAAAAATTGAAGCTGAAGCTCACACAAGTGGTTTAACTGACAGAATTCGAGATTATTTAGAAAAAGAGAAAGAAAGATTATCTAATAGGAGTAACAAAGATGAATAATAATAAACAATCCTCACTTTTGCTCGAAGATGGACGAAGGTTAGATGGTCGCCAGTTTAATGAATTAAGACCTATCTCAATGAGTACTTGTGTTCTGGAAAGAGCTGATGGTAGTTGTTATCTTACTTGGGGGAATAACAAAATATTGTGTGCTGTTTATGGTCCAAGGGAATTACACCCAAAACATCTTGCTCGTCCGGATAGAGCTATTGTTCGAGTAGAATATCGATTAGCAACTTTTTCAGTTGGAGAACGAAAAAGCCCAGCTCCTCGTCGTC
>JAUUVJ010000405.1 GCA_030589605.1 Candidatus Hodarchaeota archaeon
CAATTAACATTGGCCGAAAATCAAACTCTAGTATTTTATAAATTTCAACTGTTAAGGGAGCAATGATCAACATCGTAGTTATAACATCAAATACGAGACTTATAACGAAAGTTAACATTGATAAGGACATTAAAAGGGTTTTTGGATCACCTTTAGTAAATCGAACAATCATTATACTAATGTACTGGAATAAGCCAGATCGGCTTGAAATAATTGTAATAATCATCATTGCTGTTATAAAGATAATTGTATTCCATTCCACTCGAGAAAGAATTGTGTGGAATTCCACTTCGTGTCCTTCGTATTGCCAGTTTGATGTAATCAATAAAATTGAAATAACACTTGCACCTAGAAGCGCAGAAACTGGTCGATGAAGTTTTTCACTACTAATAAGAACATATGATAGTACAAAGACTGCTAATCCAATTAATTGTACTGGGTGTAACGCCATTATACCTTCTCATTTCCCTATTTTGTTTAACATAGGCTAATATACACTTGATCATCGATATATGGAGAAGAAAATTTGTCTTTGAAGGGTGATTATCTATTTTGTTTTTGTGTATATCGTTATTGAGGAAAGTACTTGATATTCTTTCGTCTTTCTTTTAAAACAGAGTTCCCTCCAACGTTAGAAAACTTGATTTTGTTGCTGTAATTGCTAATTTGTTTGATATTAATAATCTACTAAAGTATATGCTTCTTTAACTCAAGTAGTAAGCTATTAAATTATTGGTTTTTGTCACTAGGATTTTTTCCTTTCTTTTTCTAAACGATTAGGAATCTTTTGAAACTTTTTCCGGTTTTTTCGGATTCCAATGTTTTTCACTCTGCTTCTTTTTTTCCCTAAATCTCCTTTCTTCTTTAATTATTCTCTGTACACCTTTTCCTCTTCGAGGCATTATATTTCAACTCAAGAATTTAATGGTATTTCATAATTTAGTGACTGGCAATAAGAATAAATTGAAATAATACCTAATTAACGTTATGTTGACTGTTTGGTGAGATTTTTAGAATTCCAAGTTTCAAACCTCTCCTTAAAGCTTAAGCAAAATAGTATTTCGATTTAGGAAAATCCCCTAATCGTTCATACAAATTTGCTAATGTAAGTTGAGCGAAACATAATTCACGTTCATCACCCACTGTAGAAGCTACTTCTTCAAAGTGATGATAATCATCAATGGCACCTTTAATGTTACCACTTGCAATTTTCCATTGAGACAAGCTAGCTAGGGGACCAACAGTTAACCAAGTTGACCCTGTTTCGATGGCTAAATCTAACGCGTCTTGGTAATAACTTCGACTATCTTCAAACTTTCCCCTAATAGACATTACCATTCCAACACGGTTATAAAGGATGGATAGTAGTGTTTTACACTGGATTTCAATACCTAAATCAATAGCTTCGTCATAAAACTCTACTGCTTTGGTAATATTGCCTATATTGTGATAACAGTGTCCCATTACGGTATTAACCATCACCTGGAAAAACCTATGCGGAAATTCTCTTAAGTAATCTCCACATTCAGATATTAGATCTATAGCATCAGATATTTTCCCCTCTGCGCGCAATGAGTAAGCATTTCGGATGTATACCCATGGAATAATATGAGCTTTTTGTTCTCTCTTAAGATCCTTGTTTCCATTCAGTTTCTGTTGAAATTTGGTAAATAACTCTGTTACCTTCTTATAATCCCGTTTTATTGAATGAATATATAGTTCAACACTTATTGTTTCTAAATACAGTACAATATCATTCTTATCAAGGTTTTTATAAACTTGGCTTAGGATGTCAAGTCCTTGCTGTGAATGTCCCTGAAAAGAAAGTCCGAGAGCATAAAAAATTAGTACTCCTTGAATTTCTGGTAATGGAGCAGATTGAATATAGAGATCATTGAGTTTATTCAGTTGTCCTGAAAAAAAAAGAAATTTCGCCATTAGATACAATAGTTCATTATAGGTTTCTTCTGAAGGTGAGCGGGAATTTATAAAACCCTCCAATTCTTCAACTATTAGAGTATAATCCATAGTTTCCCATTGGTTATCTATTATACACTTCTCAAGATCAAGGGTTATAGAATTAGACAAACGGTTGAAATGTAATTGAAGTTCTGATATGATTGAACTAGAATCATCCATAAAAAAATAATAAAATTCATTAATGATAAAGGTAGCTATGCGACAAGAATCATTTTCTAATAAATCAGTAAACGAAGGAATGGCATTGGAAAGCTAAAATGTGATTCAACGCGGTTTCTTATTTTATATACGAGTTTTTGGAATTTTCTCTCTTATAGTAGGAGGTGGAGTGGTTTTTGTCTTAGCAGGAGTTTTTTGTATAATCGTTTTAGGTGGTGTTTTATTGACAATTTTTGCATGTTTTTCTTTGTATGAGTCTCTAAGAGAAGCTGGAGCAACTTTTTCCTTTTTCGGTTTCTTGTTCTGAATTACAGATAATGGCTTATTGACAACTTTTTCTTTTTTTGATTTTTTTGACCCTGTAGACTTAGGAACCTTTTGAATGGTAGTTTTTTTCGGTTTTTCGGAGGGAATTTTCTGACTGATATGCTCTTCTTTACGGTTTTTCTCAGATACAGTACCTTTTGAGCTAGGAGGGGTCGATTTTTCTCTTCTTGGCTTTTTTTCTTTAATTGGTTTAGGAGGTAGTCCATAAGATTCAGTGGATTTTGATTTAGCTTTATTTTTTATCCCATGTCTAGTTGGAGATTTGATCTCTGATTTTGGGATTTTAGCTTTGATTTTTTCTTTAAAAGGAGGAAGTTCGAAGGATTCATCTGTTTCTACAGGTGTTTTGTGTTTAATTTGTGTATTCATTTTATCTGAAGGTGTTTTGTGTTTGATGGAATCCTTAGGTTTTTTTTCTCTGATTTTGAATCTTGTCAATTTTTCACAACAATCCTTATCTAAATAACTAATATTACTAGACTAATTTTTTTAGAAGAGATTATGCTTATAATGATTTGGTTATTCTAGAATCGCTACCGTCCTAATAAGAATCCAATTCCAGAAAATAAGAAGAATAAACCATACAATATCCCAATTAAATCAGAGGCAAACATACCAACAGATAAGAAAGAAAGCCCAGAAATAAAAAAAGTGAAGATAGCGGTCCATTCAGCAGAAGGTCCTCGTTCTGATTGGGAAGTTATTCGAATGAATTGATAGCGTGTAAAACTACGCATTAATAAAGCAGTAGAGACAACCAAATAAGGAAATGCTAAAACCGATAGGAAAGATACTTTTAGAATATGGATATCATGTGGAGGAACGATCTCAATCTCAAAGGTGAGAATTGCTTCTCTCCCAATAGGTACAATCAAACTTGAAAAGAGCACGCAAAGAGGAATAATATTTGCCAAGGAAAAAAAGTAGATTTCATTTAATGTCGCTTTATTATCAAAATAGTAGAAGATTCGGAGGAAGTAGATTATCGTAACAGTAGCATATAATGAAAGGAATAGAAGGTTCAAAGCAATCTCGTCTTCTTGCCTAATAAAAAAGAATATAGTTGCTGAAATGCCCATAAGTAAGACAAACCAAGCAATACCATTCCTAGACGCCATATTCTCTCAGTACATCCATTTCTTTTTTGAATGAAACATTCTTATAATCTTTTTATAATTCAATCCAGTCACACGGATCATTTTTGTGTTAGCAATCGGTTTATTGCAACGACTACAAAGATTAGCTACTGCTAGCCACTTTTGAAACTCATTTGCGTGAGCTGGATGTTTACAGTGAGGACATATTACTACTCGTCTATCAGCTTCAGTTGGAAATTCATAGCAAAATATACAACGGAAATCATCCTCAGTTAGATTCTGACCAAGAGGGGTTAAACTTGCTACAACAGCTGGTGACATTTTTGTTATAGATCTCGGTCTAGATGCATTTACTGCTGGTGAAACTCTAACAGAGTTTCTACTAGATGCATTA
>JAUUVJ010000098.1 GCA_030589605.1 Candidatus Hodarchaeota archaeon
CATTTACAACAATATTAACCGATATCGCTAAAAAATATCTGGCTGAAATTTTCAGCTGAATTTATGAGTATAGTTCTTCACACCCAAAAAATAAAGGAGAGCTTTCATATCATACCGTCCCTTTTGTCCATATATAATTGACTTCCAGAGAATGAAAGAGAAATATTACCAGTTAGGAGATCAGAAAATTCCATAGAATAACGAAAACAAAGCAGATTCCTAAAATTTTAATCATCAATCCTCATGTGAAAATGATAAAAATGAGTAGAGACATTTGAAAGAGAAGAACAATTACACTGTAATTCTTAAAGGATTTCAAAAGACTCTAAGCTACTAATAAAGAATCATATACATTGAAGAGAGATGATTAGATGCAAATGAAGAAAAAAATACGCGAAGCACTGGAAAAAATACCTCATAAAGAACTGGCTTACTATGTTGCACACACACGAAGCGAAAGAACCTTGGTGAAACGATTATCCTCCATTCTACAGGAAGAGTTCGTTAATGATTTTATCGTTAGAAATGAATACAAAGACACAACTTTGGCAATTAAAGGTGCGGATCTTGTCGTCTTTTCCAAAAATAATAGACAAAATATTAAAATGTATGCGGAGGTTAAATGGTTACTATCCCATCATCTGATTGAAAACAGAAATTGGAAATATAACCAGAAGCCTAAGCATAATCATCATTTTACACTTAAAAAAGATTTGAAGAAACTACTCTCAGCTAAAATTCCTGATGCAAAAAGATTATTTCTAGTATTTCTATCTCATTACCATTCATTAAATGTCCCGCCTTATTGGACAGACCAAGGCCACCATAGAAATAGTTTTGCAAAGAATTCTTTGGAAATCGAAACAATTGAAGACATATTAAAACAAAGATTAATTCAAACTTTTACATCCACAGAAGGATTAACCGATTTTCCAATCAAGATTCCACAAGATCTTCAAATACCTGTAAATTCAATAACTTTGAATACAATGGAACAGATAGAAATCAGTTTTATGTATGTGATTCTTGATTTGAATGAAATATGGTTAGATTAAATTTTGATGATTACATATTAGATTCCCCTTAATTTTGGAAAAACAAAAAATGCAAAACAAACTAAAAATGACTTTTTTGTAATTAAATTTGGATTAATCATTCTATTTGAATAATAATTCATCTAGAGAACACATTCATTTGATTGGAATCTAAATTACTTTTTATTGACTTAGTGTAAAATTCTTAGAATAAAATAATGCTTCAGATGGGATACAACATCATCTAGGGACATGGAGGATCGTGTGATGAAAAATGTCACCATTCGGTCCTCTTGGAGATGGAAACCCACCAATACCTTGGTAGATAACCATCTCATAGAAATATTTTATTGAGGTACAGATGAGTGCCTCTTCCCCTCCCCCTTTTTTTTTAAACAAGTGTGAAAGTAAGATAAAGGGTAAAGATCTAATTGGAAAAAAGACAGGTTTTTGTACAGGCTATAAATCACTAAAATTTTTTCGTTTGTTTGTCTGTTTGTTGATAACCCACGAATTTGTAGATTTATTCCAGAAATCGAGAGGAAAAAACCAAGTACCTGAAAAAGGATGTTCATTAACTTGAAACCAGATAATATCTTCATTCTCATCAAGTAATCTATTATGGAAACGAACAACTTCTGATCTATTAGGAAAGGGAATGTTAAAAAAAACTCCCTGATGATCACCAGTAAAGAAACCACCTTGGAGTATCGGAATACCAGGAAGAATTCGATCTAATACCTCATTTATCCTGTTTTCAGATCTTAAATGGATCATACAAGTAAAAAATTCAGGAAGATCAAAAGGATAAAAACCAAATAGGTCTGAAATCACTCCAGAACGAGTAAGATTTCTTAATTCTTGAACTAAAGTGGATGATCCTATTTTAAGCTCTTTACAAACCTCTCGGTGAGTAGCTGTTGGATAAACATTGAAATGATTAATAATACGCATCTGAATCGATGTTGGCCAAAAAGGTTCTACTGATCTATTTTTGAAAGGCCAAATAATAGAACCTTCAGTATTTTCAGAAGAAGAACTATTGACTTTTAATCTCCATTGTTGAGAAGTTAAATCATAGGAATTAATATTGTAAAGGAAAAAATCATGATCGAAGGATCTTTGAAGAAGATGGACTTCCTTAGTCAAAGAGGGAAGGGTATCGTGAACAAGTGTATCTACTAAGGTTTTACCTTCAGCTGTATTTGGAACTAATAAATAATGCATCTGTTGATTATTAGATCCAATCAGTTCACTAAAAATCCAAGGATTAAGATCATCATACTCACGAAGAAATAGTGGTCCATTATTAGTAGAAAGTAGTAAAAAGTAGGGAATTAAACCGAATGAGTCATATGCTACTCGTTGTCTGGAAAAAAGAACATGATTTGAGATAAGCCATTCAAGACGACTACTCACAGTATTCTTATTCATTTGACAATAGCTTTCTAGAATTTGACGATTATCAGATTGGAGAGAGATGATTTTTCTCACTAAGCAAATATCATTACTGCTAAGTACTTTTGGAGCAATGAAAACATACCTATGAAAATCCTTTAGAAATCGTTCAAAATCAATAGATTCAGTATCATTCTTCAAAATAACAGCTTTTTCAAACATATGTAGGAGATAACGGGCAATACGCAAACGTTGAGATTTGGTTCGAGGGGCAAGGAGTGAACGGTAATCACCAGGCACATAATATTTAAGATGACTGTAGGGAGAGGATTCCTGATCAGAGATGTTATCCCAAATATTTAAGACAATCTTCTTATCTTTTGGAGACTTAATTTCAAATAAACACGTAAAAAAGAAAGCTAGATCTTTCACTAATGGATGGGATATAAGTTGTTTGGGAAAACTGATCCAATAGAAAGCTAGTGAACGTTCATACTTATTTAACACACGATGGTCATTATTTGATATTTTATAATTCCGAGAAGGAGAATCAATGTATTTCTGTCTAAAAAATTGGGCAAAGGAGGGGTAATCGGTTTCTTTCAGGATATAACAACTAGAATTTTGACTGAGTAAGTGAATCGTGTCGTGAACCTTCTTTACGTTAGACATTTTAACATCACGATAACAAGAACCCATGGTTCATTCTTAACTTTCTCTACATGCTTACTTTATTAGATATTAAATTTCAAAAGATAGCTTATTTCCTGTAATACCTAATTTAGTAAATATAAACAATAGTCAACTCAAATTTGAATCTTCTCATGAAATTGAAAATTAGCTATTGTTTGCCATTATAAATATCTAACTCTAAAATTCTAGGATATTGTTTCCCAGAAAAGCCATAGCTGGAAGTTTTAAAAGAGGAATTCCAATGATAAATCTGATTATAGCGAAACCAAAGACATAAGATGGTAATAATGAGTCAAATGATAATGAATACACCCGAATGGGTACAACAAGATTTACAAAAGCAATTAATCGGCGATGAAATGGTAGAAACAGCAACTGTGATTGTAAATTATCCACTAGGATTGAAAAAAGCCTATCTGGCTGTAACAAATAAAAGATTAGTAGGAATTCACAAAACCTGGTTTTCTTCAAGGATAATAGATTCACCATTAAGAGATATAACACGAGTACAAGTAGAGGTGTCAATAAAATTAGGAAAAATAATTAAAACACTCATTTGGGGATGGTTGAGTCTCTTTCTATTCATATTGATATTCCCAGTCGTGCTAGCTATCTTAAACTTCCTTTCAATATGGGAGAAAGACCTAATTTGGACAACCAAAGGGTTTGGTAATGAGTGGGTTGGAGGAAAACGTCACTCGCTAGAAATAATACAACGAGCAATCAGAGATGTTCAACTGAGCGAAAAAAAAGAGTGAGAATTTCTCCTTTCTTCCCTTTTTGAGAGAAGAGACTAAACCCTAAATTTATTCTACAGAGAAATTCAATCTGAAAAAAGTAGTTAAAAAATCCTTAATCAAAAATCAACAAAATAGAAAAATATATTGATAAATGGAGTGAGAAAAGGAACGAATCCTTTTCTAATTCTTTTTATAAGTCGGTAAGAATTCTCCAAAAATATTTGACTGAGTAAATGTTTTAAGTTTTATTACTGGATGAAATTTTACTAACCTAAAAAGGTGGGTAAATGTCTTCATCATTAAGATTCTTGTCTTGTTACACTGATATTCAGTTTTTTTTACCGATACCAGATATTTTAATCTCTTCGGAATTACTTCGTCCACCACTAAACGAGATGGATTTTGGATCTCCTAATAATTTCTTCCTTTGGCTGCAAGAAATATCCACCTCTAAAAAAAGAGAGAAAAAAGCATTTTCTGCTTTTGTAAAGCATATTGGGAATTTAAAACTCAATCCACAATATACTCCATTAAAGTATAGACAACGATTCAAGGACTACTATTATTTACATAAAGGTTCGATACATCCTTTCTATCCAATAACAACGGAAACTCAGCATAATCATCTTATTGAAACTATAACAACTGAATTTTCAATCGAAAATCCTTGTATAAAGGTTGAAATATTTCCAATTGGTTTTGTATCATTATCATTGTCCTTTATTACTTCTGATATACCAACTGGTGATATACTGGAAAAAATAAAGCAAAAATTCTTGAAATTTATCAAAGAAATTAAACTATCAGTAATTCAAGCCTTATACCTCCCTGAAAAAGCGCAAAATGTTTTTACACAGGTAGTACCTGATTTTGGTCTAATTATTCATATTCTAAAACCATCGCAATCCTCTCAAAGACAGCTAAAATTGTCTTCATCTTGGAAAGAGCTAGGAAAATTCAATCTAGGCAAATTTCAGATTCATCATCTTCATGAAAATCGATTCATAGCTTATCCATGGAAGCTATCTAGAACGATTCGAAAAGATCTACTGTTTCCAATACGTTGGGCTACAGCTCTGAACAGTATATTTGATATTTTCACATTCAACATAATTAATTGGCTTTCTGATCCAAATTTGAACCAATATGATAATTTATGGCTTGCCGTTGTTTATACACTCAATCCTCATATTCATCTACCATCTTACGAAGGAAAATCCCCCTATTTTATTCGATCATATCAGAAAAAAATCTTTCAAAGGATGATACAATTGTATGATCTGGACAAAAAACATAACAATTTTCTTAATAGTTTGAAACATCAAGGGCCGAGTCTCGCACCGCTTGCCCATCATTCGATAATTGATTTATACCATAGAAAGATAATTGATCAAAGGTTGGGGTTAATTACAGGAATTCGTTCAAATCTGAAACGTACCTCCTCTCGTAACATTCTTTCGCTTTCTGAGACAGAAGAACAAATAATAAACGTTTTACTAAGAAAATATGGGCAAGATTATAACCAATATTTACATCACGGAATGAAAATAGGTACAGAGGATATGGGATGTATGGTACTGAAAAAACTGGGTGAGAGACTGGGCTGGTCTGACCATAAAATCTATTCAACAGAAAAATTCAATCTCAAAAATTTAATACTTATTTTATATGAAAAAGGATTAATCAAAACAAAGACTGTTGCAAAAGGACGTATTCTTAATTGTTGTATTGATCCTCATAATGATTACATCAGAACTAGAATTGGTAAAACAATTCATAGAATCAGGAGTTAGGATGCATTCCACTTAGACAATCATAAAAAAAACATTTTACTAGCAATAATCAAATAAAGCAGATCATCAAGAGGGAATTTTGTAGAAATAATAACATAATAACAGAGAAATGTAGATAATTAATCAGTTGTAAATCATAATTAAAAGAATTAGAGAAGAATATTAGGAGATTAAATTTGAAAGTTAGATATTTAGGTAATAAAAATGGAAATAAATGATCTTTCTTCAATAATCAGAAAAAAGACTTCTAGGAAAATATCTATTGAACACAAAACTTGAGGTATTTTTAAATTGTAAGTGTAAAAAAACTAGGAAGATGTTTTTTTGTTTCATAGGATAGATCATGCTTTTAAATCGTATGATATTTTTAAATTAGAATGGGTTTAGTGGGATTAAAACATGATTCTTAATCAAATTATGAGGATAGGAGAGGTTGAATTAGGAAACCAGACTGAATATGAAGTCCTAGTTGATAGTCAAAAAGTATACAAGAAGAAACAAATGTTAGTTGTCCCAATAGACACCTCTCAGAACTCTGTAGAAGAAGTTAACTTATATGTGAAAGATTATGATGATTCTGAACGTTATATATATGGACGTGGGATAAGCGCTGGTAGTTTAATCTGTTTATCACCTACAATCAATATAAAATGGCAAGATGTAAAAACGGAAGAGATTTACACAAATAGCTTAGCTCAAGATCGGTCTGTGGTCAATCTCAGAGATAAATTAGTAAAAATGACTACACATCCTTTGTTTACGGAGTATCAAAATACAGTTGTAGAAGAATTTTATCTTTGGCTAGAAGAGAACCAAGAAGCCATCCGTCGAAAAATTACTAGGTATATCTTTTCAACATTTATTCAGGGGAGAATCACTCAACAAGATCAACCTGGAATGCTAATTTTCCAAATAAACAACAAATTCCCTGGAGAATATAAGACATTCCGAAAGCTGTATAAAGATCTTAGTCTGGGTACTAAATCCATAAACGAAGAGAAGAAAGATTTTTGTTATGTTTGTGGGGAAATATCTATCCTATCTACTGCATCAGTATTCAATATGGGTTTTTTCACCCTTGATCATTCAGGATTTGGTCTCCATTTTCTTGATAAGAAAAAGCAAACAACTTTACAAATTTGTTCAAAATGTACTTTAAAACTTAAGAAAGGATTAACTGTCCTAGAAAAGGATCTCCGTTTCTTCGCGTATTTAATTGGGAAAGGGAGGAATAAACAATCAATCCATCATTACATAATACCATTGGTAAATGATCCAGAGCTATTAAAAAATACTTTAAAACAAATCCACCGTGCAAAACAAGAAATAAGTACTCAAAGAGCTTTAGAGATACAAAAGGATATTGAAAAAATCAAAATCAAAATGGAAAGTGCTGATTTAAAACGTAAAAACACCTTACGATCTGATTTAAAGAAAAAGGATGCTGAAAAAACTATATATGAGGAAGGAGAAGCAAAGGATATAGAAATAGCGGAGTTAATTATGCGACTAGGGGATTCAGGTAGCATATCATATCTTGATCTTTATTTCAAAGAAACAGACCTGAAACAAAGTCCAACTTCGAAAGAGATAGTGGCCCTGTTTCATATTACAAAAAAGCGATTTGATACATTATCAAATTCCTTTAAAAAAATTAAAAATAAATTTAACTTGCCAACTCTTCGATTATGGCCAATGCAAGACTTGATTGGGGAAAGACAGTATCCAACATATCTTCAAGCTATCTTTGGGGAAACCTTTCTTGATAAAGATAGATATTTACAACGATCATACAGTTTCCTTAAAAGAGCTTTTTTGGCAGAAGTACTAGAATATGACAATCTGTTTTTTTCATCTAATCTTAGGAATTTTCAAATGTATTATGACTTATTTGAAGAAATTAAAATTTGGAGGAATTAATCATGAACCAAAATGAAAAGGGTGAAAGTACGAAGAAGAAAAAGTTAGCAATAAAAGAATCTGATTATTTAAAGACGATGGATAGGGAATTTAAATGGAAATTTTTACAACATCCAGACCTAAAAGCAGCGTATGCAATTGGGTTACTTTATAATCAGGTTGCGTACCAACAGCGGGAACAATTGAAGACTCGAGGGTTGGAAAAACAGATGAGATACCTCTTTGAACGTTTAGACAGAGAAAACTTGCTTAAAATATTAGCTGAATGCAATAAAGTATCCTTTAAGATTCAAGCAAAAACTCGTTCTAAATTACTAGGTTATGATCAACTTAGGAGTCGAGCTGAAGAACAATTAGCTCATTTTACGGCTGAAGCAAAAGAGGAGGAACTTTCAGTCGCATTCATGTTCGGGTACGATAGTATTCTTAGAACATGGAAACAAGCCTCAAATAAAGGAGATAAAAGAGATTAAGGTAATAATAAATGCAATAGAATTAAGTGATGAAAAATGACAATTAGTAAAAGAAGAGAATTCTTATTCTTATATGACGTAAGAGATGCGAATCCAAACGGGGATCCAGATGATGGGAATCGACCCAGAATGGATAATGAAGGATTTAATATTATAACAGATGTAAGATTGAAACGTACAATTCGTGATTATTGGCTGAAGTCATATCAAGGTCAGTCTGGGAAAGAGGTTTTGATTCGTAGAGAACTCCACCCAGAGTCGGGAAATCTTCTATCAATGGAGAACCTCGTACTTCAAGCAATGAATATTGATGCAGAGAAACTAAAAGATTCAAAAGCTAAAGAATATCGAAAAGAAGCTGTATTAAAAATAGCTCAAGAACTTACAAATGTATTTCTTGATGTTAGAACATTTGGTGGAGCTATAACAGTAAAAAATGCAAATTATTCCCACACTGGAGCAGTGCAATTTGCAATTGGCCGTTCATTGAATCATCCCAATATAAAAAGCTATACAATTACAACAACCTTCGCTTCTGGAGAAGATAAAGGTGCTGGAACATTTGGAGAATTCCATGGAGTTGATTACTCCCTCATTCGATTTCACGGAATAGCATGTGAATATACAGCTGAACAAACAGGCTTTAACGAAGATGATTTAAAGTTATTATATGAAGGTATGTGGAATGGCACAAAATTGCTCAATACAAGATCTAAATTCAACCATTTACCACGATTAATACTAACTGTTGTATCAAAGGAAAAAGCGTTCCAAATTGGAGATTTAGATAGGAAAATTTCAATGAATGAAAAAGATAACATAAACGACGTATCTCAAGTTAAAGTAGACATTACACCATTAATAAATTCATTAAAAGATTACTCCGACAACATTGACAAAGTAGAGGTTCTCTCTGATGGAGTGATAACTTATATTGCAGATGGAAAAGAAACAAGTGATGTTAAAGGGTTACTAGAATCAACTGGTATAAATATTGAGTCTATTGTCTTGAAGTGACGAGGATAACAGATGAAAACACTTATTTTCGATGTTGAAGCGGATTTTGCTCATTTTAAATCGTATGAAACAACAAGAGGTAATTATTCATTCCCCTTTCCACCTCGTACCGCTATCATTGGTATGATTGCAGGACTCTTAGGTTTTCCAAGAAATGAATACTGGGAATTTTCCCATCCGTTACGATATGCTAAAATAGCATTAGAAGTGGTAAATCCAGTAGAAAGATATGGACTTAAAGTCAATTACACTAGAACTAGAGAAAAAACCTCAATCGGAGCTGGTTCAGATAGAATTACCCTTCATTTTCCTAATAAACCAACACATCCAGGAGAGAGAGGATTCATCACACCTATCAGACTTGACCTTTTAAAAACAATTTATTATCGAGTATATTGTGTTCTTGAAGAAGAGTTATTTGAACATCTAGCAAATGCATTGAAAAACCGACATTTCAAATATCCTCCTTACTTAGGACATGCCAATTTACTGGCTCACGTCACTTACATAGGTATCATTGAGGGAACTCAAGTGCAAACGAGTGAAATGATTAATGTAGATGGAATAATCTCAATATCTAGCCTAAAGGCGGAAAATCCTTTAGTAAGCTCTGGGACATATGATATTATCTATAATGTACCATATTCACAGAGAATTCATACACGTTCCAAAAGATTTGATGGAAAAAGCACATTTATTACAAAAACAGACGGTATAGATAACTTCATACTGCAAACAGTTCAAGGACAGACGGAAGTTATAGCGGCTTTTAAAGAAACTTCTCTAGTACTGAAATTTGATCTAAATAAGCTATCTGAAGCTTTGGTAAAAGAACCTTGGAGTAAAATGGGGATTACTGAACGAATAATCCCATTTTGGCCTATATCTCCTCGCGAATCTAAAGAAATAAGCTAAAATACAAGTCATTTTTAAGGTGGGTTCTGAAAATATTTAAAGCTCGACCTTATCAACCATTAGCAATACATGTAACCACAGTTGCAGATGAAATAAGGAAGCGATTAGGTTCTGTAGTATGGGGGCCTTCACCTCTTCATACACAAACTAATTCTAATTCTTGGACTAATACAGAATGGACAGAATTAATTGTAGACTTAGGTTATTTAATAGGCTTAACTCATGATATTGGAAAAGTTTCACCTTATTTTCAGCTAAAGGTGCAAGATGATAATAAATCAAAAAAACGAGTTCAAGCATTTTCTGAGAAAGAAAAACAACTAAGTTGGCATACAGCAACAAGCGGATTATTTACCTTTTTTGCTATAAAAAACTATTTTGACCAAAGATGCGAGAATAAAAGATTAGAAGAGTTGTCAGAAGAATTAATAAGAAAATTTTGTGTTTTAGGACTATTAGTGGTTGTAAATCATCATTCAAGATTCCTTGTATCTAATATCGACGAACTTTTCAAAATGGGAGAACCTTTAGATCTTCTGGTTACATCTATTACTTATTTAATAAAAAAAGGCCCAAAATTCATTAATGAACTCAATGTAAATCTTTACTTCAAACAAATTTATGTTCAAACTGTTGAAGAACTAAAACACTACTTAGAAAAGGAATCTTTGTATGGTTTACTTGACGACATAATGAATCTAGTATGTGATATAAGAGAAGAAAAAAGTGAGACTAATTCAATATATTTCATCTTCACGATTCTTTACTCAGCATTGTGTGATGCAGATGAATGGGACGCAAAATATTGTGATCGTCAATCAGGGATTTTGCAAATTGAAATGGATGAAAAAAGATCAGATATATC
>JAUUVJ010000044.1 GCA_030589605.1 Candidatus Hodarchaeota archaeon
AAGAAATTGGAACCTATATTAAAGGAGCAGCGTATTAAGCGTGATTTTTCAGGGATGATAGAAGAAGTTTTTAACATAATTAGCCAGGAGGTGGCAGTTAGTGTACCTTGTACATAGTGTTTTTTTTGAATGTTATTAAATCTTTTTTAATCTGAGTAAATTAGTATATTATAATAAAAAATTATGTGAGATGAAATATAACCAATATCGTATAGAAATTATACTATTAAATCTGAGTTATGGTTTCATTCTAAGGATATTGGAATTTCCTCCAAAATTGAAAGTTCATTTTTATGAATAGGATCGTATAAACACTTTACTGCGGAAATATGAACTCCAGATTGATAAGCATCTTTTAATGCGTGTGAAAATTCAACATCTATTAGTTCATTAGGAGAAAAAGAATATACATCATTTCGTTTGATTATAAATACGATTGAAGCGTCATATCCTTGTAGAATTGCATCTTTCAATTCGTTAACATGTTTAGTTCCCCTTAATGTTGGAGCATCAGGAAATAAAGCCTTGCCATCCTTTACAAGCGTCACACTTTTAATTTCTATTAAAGCTTGCTTATTAGTCCGTATATTTCGCATAAAAAAATCAAATCTGCTTTTCCCAAATGTATATTCTGACCGAATGATTTCATAGTCTCTAAAAAAAGCGATTTTCTGATATTCTTCATTGAATAAACGATTCGATATCATAGAATCGATATTAATCCAAATATTTCCAGTTTTCACACCAATAAGTGAAAACTGCGTTTTTCGATTCTGATTACTACTTTCTATAAGAATGACCTCCGCATTTGGAACAAGTAATTCTTTTAATCTTCCTGGATCAGGCACGTGGGCCAATAATTCTTTTTTTCCTTTGTTATCATCATTTAATATAACTTCAGCTAGAAATCTATTTGGACGATTTTTAAATGTCGCAATGAGGGTGCTATTTATGAGTTTCATTAAATACACTTCTTAAGAAAAATAACTATGCTATTTCCTTTCAGGATTTGCTAGATAAAAAAGAATTTGCTGAAGTTTTTCTTCCAGAAGTATTAAAAATGAAGGTCTTTTATTTAATATTAATCGTTCTTTTTATTATATTAGAATGTTTGGAGTGACCTTATGTCAGCTGATCTCCCAATAGTGAGGCAAAAGTTGTGAGTAAAGCAGAAGCAATTGATCCTGATGTTATTTCTAAGTTTAGAGAAATAATAAAGAAAGCTGTCTCTCTAGCAGAGGAAGGTTCCTTCGAAAAAGCTATAAAAATTATCCAAAGAGCTTTAAAAGACGCTGAAAAGCTTACATTTGTCCAACCTGAGGTTAACCTAAGGAATCAACTTGGAATATTACAATGGAAGAACAATTCTTTTAATCAATTTCTAGAAGTAACTGCTGCTTCACTTGCTTTAGCCCGAGCTCATAAATATAAAAAAGGAATAGCAGAAGCGTTACTTAATCTAGCATGGGTCTTGGCTATGGAACGTAAAGACTTCATGAAAGCATTTGATTTTACTGAAGAAGCTCTTGAAGTCGCAGAAGATATTGGTTATGAAAAAGGCATGGCAACAAGCCTTTATATTATATCAACAGCTTATAAACATAAAAACATGGAAGATAAGGCTTCATATTATCTAGAAAAATCATTAAAGATTTCTATGACATTATCAGAGGAAGCTGATTTACTTACTCCAAGTGAAGCTGGTTTAACTGATGAAGAGAAAGATCAACTTAAAGGAGCTCTTGATCTTCTCTAAATCTGTGCAAGGGAAGTAATGATTGTATTTATTATATGTAATCTTAATTGAAAATGGTAATAAAGGTTATTGGTCATTTTAACTTAGTTTATAGAATACGAGATCTGACATTACAATCATTCAATGATATTAATTTGATTTTTATTACATTTTGTTAACAAAATTGCCAATATCGTAAAAAATTTAAACACTCCCACGCCATATTTAGAGGAAAAAAAAAACCGATCTGCTACAAAGATTGTTATACGTTTTAGGGTTTTTATAATAAAATCGAATGTAAAGAAATTTTGTCAATTCGATGGGTAATTTCAACAACAATCAAACATTATTACGAATTTGATAGTATTTGAAAACTTAATTAAACAAGTATAATTACACATTTAAATACAATGATATAGAACATATTTTCACTGCTAAATATCTGGATTATTAAAAGAAAATAAATTACATCCACTAACTAATCTTCAAACCTACCATAAACTTATGTTCAAACTCCATATTTGTAGATAGAACATAAATTAAAATACGAATAGGCGAAATTTATGGCTCGGATCCTTCTAGTTGATGATGAACGGGACTTATTGCTGATTTATACAAAATTATTACAGATGGAAGGCCATGATATTATTGATAGTGCTTCTAATGGGAAAGAAGCAATTGAAAAATTCGCTGAACTTCCAATTAAACCTGATATTATTGTCATGGATTATCGAATGCCTGTTCTCGATGGACTTGTTGCAATGAAAGAAATCTTAAAGAAAACTCCTGGCGCAAAAGTGTTATTCGTAAGTGCAGAAAAACGGGTTGAAAAAGAAGCACTCGAAGCTGGAGCAATCGGATTTTTCACTAAACCAACAAGCATAAGAACTTTATTGACTGAAATAGATCGTATTCAGAAATTACAAACAGAGAAATTACACAAACAGGATAGTAAATCAATTAATTAATCCTATTCAATTATTTTTATAGAATGTGTTTTTTAGTTCTAAACAAAGTTATCTAATCCTATTCTATTATCATCCTGTTCTTTGTTTTCGATTGATAGTTTAGCCATATGTTTAATCCATGATTTAGTTGCTTTTTCAGGAAAATTTCTATGTAATTCCTTTAATAAATGATCAAATTCCAAAGTCGGATTTTTCTTAACACGTTCAATTATGAAGCTCAGAATGTCATAAAAATGTTTTGTACCAAAAGTTTTGTATTGAGACTGGATCATTGGAACTTCCCAATCCTCTAATATTCGATTTTGGATTAATTCAGAATAATCACTGTTAATTTCATATCCAAATCCTTTTCGAGATGTTAAGCGACAAATCTTGAGAGTAGTTCCAGAACCTAAAAAAGGGTCAAGAACGGTCTCACCTTCTATTGTATGCATTTTTATTAACCGATATGGAATTGATTCAGGAAAAGGAGCTGAATGACCAAATCTATTAATCCCCTTGGAATTATACTTTATAATAGGTGAGATATCATCCCATATACAACGAACAGCCCAATGACGCCATTCATTTTTCTTTAAAAAGCTTTGATCCTGAATTATTTTGTCAACTTTCCGTGTTTTTCCAGGCTTAACCCATACAAAAATTTGCTCAAATCCTGTATTTGACGCGATATTTGTAGGTTTAGGATAACTTCCCCAAGAAACATTAGAAACATATTCCGATTTATCCCAATAATGCATTCCTGAGAGAAAGAGGCCATTTTCATTCATAAACTTCTCAATATCAAACATTATATTTTTGATTATTCTTCTACCAAATCCTGAACGATTGCTTTCTATTGGTAAGGGTTGAATATTGATCGCAAATTTGCCATTTGGTTGAAGAACTCGAAGACATTCAGACCAAACTTTGTTTAGAGAGATTACATAATCAGAATAACTTTGTCCAAAGCCGATTTGTTCACCTCCATAGTCCCGAACATTCCAATAAGGAGGTGAGGTGACGATTAAAGTTACTGATTCAGATGGAATCTCTTCCATATTCTCTGATGACTTATAAAAGACTTTTTGGCCTGCTATTTCACATTCATTCTTTTTAGAAGATGTCATTCAAAAAATACCTCAACAATGATCCAAATCTACTGTTATAGTTTTCTGTTTCCATTTTTATTATACTTCTTTCCTTATTCATTAAATGAACTACTAATTCCTGATTGATCTCAATTCTCTTAATAGGTCTAGATTCTGCTTATCACTGTCTATATCATCTTTAGGAGTTTCAAGAATCATAGGAAGATTTTCAAACCGTTTATTTTGCATTAATTCACGAAAACAAGCAATCCCAATATGGCCTTGCCCAATGTGTTCATGATGATCAATGCCAGAACCTAGCTCCCCTTTTGAGTCGTTTATATGCAATAATTTAATCCTATTATTACCTGTTAAATCATTAATTTTATCAAATATCTCATTAAAACCCTCAGGCGTTCGAATATCGTATCCAGTGGAAAACGCATGCGCAGTGTCTATACAGATGCCTACAAACGCATCTTCCTGAACATGACTAAGAATAGATTCAAAATTTTCAATTTTAGTCCCCCATAATTTCTTTTTGCTGGTTGAATTCTCTAATAATATCATTGATGCTTTTGGAGTTCGATTTTTTTGTTGTAAATACTCAATTGCAGAATCAAGAGCATTTGCTACTTGTTTTGCTGCGTACATATCATCGTGTCCTTTTGGACTACCTAGGTGAGTAACAATGAAAGGTGTTTGGATTCTAAATGACATATCTATTTCTTCAATAAGTACATTCACAGATTTCTCGAATAATTTTTCATCAGGAGAAGAAAGATTCGGAAGATATGGCATATGAATGGTTGTATCGAAAAAATTCGCTTTTTCTGATTTGTTTACAAAACGATCAATTACTTCAGAGCTTAAATTACTTCCTTTGGCCCATCTCCTTGGAGAACGGGAGAAAATCTGAAGACATTCACACGTACTTGCAAGAGCACGATCAACTGCTAAGTCTATAGATTTTGCAATAGATTTATGTGCACCGATTCTTGGACCAAACATTTTGTGATTTTCCGATGTGTAGGATTTTTTTATCGATATGTATTTAATGAATAAATAACAAAAAAAGTCAAGAAAAAAAGTCGATTTCATCAGTTAAAAGAGTATCGTGGTTACATGACTGCATTAGATTCAAAGACGAAAGGCCAATTAAGTTTAGCTGTAGCAATTATTGCTGTCTCAGGAGCAGCAATTTTTATTCGTTTTTGTTCATCTTCAGCTGTAATAATTGCATTTTGGCGTTTATTCTTTTCTGTGATATTTTTGATTCCTTTTATTCTACAACAAGAGATACGAGCTCAGTTTAGACCATTATTTAGATGGAAATATATTTGTCTCTTTTTCCTCTCAGGATTTTTTCTTAGCCTTCATTTTTTCTCATGGTTTCAAAGCTTGAAATATACTTCTGTCGCAGCATCCGTTATTGTTGTAAATTCATCCCCTATATGGGTAATAGTGCTATCTTTTCTAATATTCAACGAAAAGATTTCCAAAAATCAATTTATTGGTTTGATACTCGTTCTTATCGGTTTATTTTTCATTTCTTCAATGTCAACCCCCCAGCAACTTGATAATACTTTCTTTGAGGGGCTTTTTCTTGCCTTATTCGGGGCAGTAATGTTTGCTGCATATTTAATAATAGGAAAGCAAACACGTTCAAGATACACTATTGCTAATATTCCTTATGTTTTCATTGTTAATTTATCTTGTACTTTTTTTCTATTCTTGATAGCTTTAATCCTAAAAGAAAATGTCTTCTCTTTTCATATGAATGACATCATTTGGTTTATTGCATTAGCTATTGGCCCAAGTTTGCTTGGACATGCACTATTAACATATTCCATGAAATATATTTCCGCTCATACTGTATCAATGGCAGTTATCGGTGAAACCATAGGTGCATCTGTATTAAGTTGGTTGATCTTAAAGGAGGATCTTCTATGGTCTACTCTTGTTGGAGGTTTTTTTGTTATATCTGGGATATATTTGAGTATTAAATATGAATTATCTCAAAAGAATGATCGTAAAACTCTAGTAATATCAAATGAAATTCTAGATTAGTTCTGTTCTCTTGAAAACTAATAGAATGCCTTTATTGAGTATTAACGCTTATATTTTCGGAGTAGTAAGCTTGCTGTCCCTATACTACAAACTGAAAGAAAACTAATGAAAACTAGAAGTTCAATCATCTCTTTAGAAGTTTGTTTGTTTGGTAATTGCATATAGTATATTGTAGCATTTATTAAATCAAGTAAAATAGATTTTGGAACCATTTCTGGCTGAAACAGATAGTTTACTATTTTATAATCTCCAGTATCGATATAATAACCTTTTGTATCATATCCTGGAAAAACAGGAGATTCATCCTTAAGGATGACGTTTGCTCCTGATAGTAAAGTTACAACTTCTCCATCAGTAGTTTGATTTGAGAATAGTGTGTCAGTTTTACCTAAAGTGAATGGATCAATATCCTCTAAGAAGTCATACCCTTTTAATAAATTAACTGGAGCCCGAAAATTAACTGGACTACTCGCTCGAAAAATATCATCGATCTCATTATGAATTTCAGTTCCTTGATTACTGAAATCAAAGATATTGTAACTGCACATAAACATAATTCTTGACCGATGGTTCTTAGTGGAATTAGCTAAATACTTTTTTATTTCTTTAAATTCATTATAATTAATATGTGAATTAGCTAAGGGTGATATAGCTGGATTTCCGATCCATAATACTATTTCGTATCTACTCATGTCTTCAGAAGTAATTTCTGCTTCAGTAAATGAGGTGGTCTGTTTTATATCATAGTTACCGGCCAACCCAAGATTATCTAACACATTTAAAATGCTTTCTTCTGATTTCCTCCCCAAATCATCATCCACAACTAATATACTTCCGTCAATATTGTCTACTTCAACAACCACAAAATCTGAATACCCTTGATACGGAATAGACGCATTATCTACGGCACGAGCTCGAATAAGATGGGTTCCTTCTCTTTCTTTTGTTGTATTCCATTCAAATGAATATTTACCAGAATTTACATTGAAAGTACAATTTTGCCAAGGTTTATTGTCAATTGAAATTTCGACACTAGATAATGCGTAAGAAGATGAAGAATTTGCTTCCACAATTAAAGAATAGATGCTTGATACAGGGCCTAAAGAAGGTGTTAGTAATACATTTGGGATATTACTTTCATTTGTTACACGTATTCGATAGGATAAATTATTATATTTTTCTAATAGTTGAACAGCCCAACCTTGTCCTGAATAAAAAGTACTAATATCACCATCAGCTAAAGAGAAAGCAGCGTCATCCTTATTTTCTTTTGTTTCAGGATGAGAGTCAATAACACTCCACGGAGGGTAATCTTCATCAGCTACCTGAGTTTCAGTTGTAGTACGAGGTCCTACTTGAATTTCAGCCATTATAACTCCATATTTAGGGAGAAAAGTGTCAAAATCAATATTTTCCCTTACTGTAACAGTCCATCCTTTCCCGTGATCAGTATTAGTATATCCCGAGGAATCCCAATCTAACTCTATCCACATTATTCCATTAGGCTCAATAATACCAAGTGGATTTAGTGTAACATAGCTATCAAATGAAAAATCGCTAATTTGCATTCGATAGGTAGCATTTAAAAATTGTGCTGAATCAGGCCTTGAAATCTTGCTGTAATACTTATTCCAAATAGAAAAGTGTCCAGGACCATTATCCATCATTGCATAAGGACCTGCAAACTCATACTCGTAGTTTAAGTCATACAAATCTGGAAAATAAAGGGCATGACCAAGTTCATGACTTGGTGTTTCATAATCTACATATTCATGATTGATTGAATATTCTAACAACTTCCAACCATTATCATAGTATTGAATATGGAACTTATGAGACCAAATATCATCTGAATTTCCAGAATACTCCTGGCCATCTCCTGAATGAATCACTACAAATAAATCATAATCTTGAGGATTACTCCCATTTTGAGTAGCATAGGATCGGGCTTCGTCAACTAATAGTTAAACTTCAGCATCTGTTCCAGGTGGTTTTCTTGTACCACTTCCGTAAAAACTAAGGTTTTCGCAGGCGGGGTACCAACCAAGGACATCCCCATCAAGTAATACTTCTCCATAAGAGACATTATTATAGTACTGACTAACGCTCGCAGGGTTACTCAGCGAAAAAAATAGGTCTTCATAATATTGACGCGTATGAGAGGGGTTGTGAGGATCATCAGGTAATTCCATCAGAACAACAAGCACTTCAAGTTCGGTGGTTGAAATTTTGTATTCAATATCTGGAACACTAGGTTTAAACTCTATAGAAGTATAAGCTTCATGAACTTCAGTAGCTAATTGAGGAGAAAATTGGGGAATGAAAATATTAGAGACAATAAACAATAACAGGTTAATAGAATGAAATTTGTTCAAAGAAAGCACCTTTATGAACCCTATTTAGAATAAATGGTATAAGCTTTAAAAATTATAGATATATTACCTCGTAATTAATTGAATAAACAGCGATAAATAATAATAAGATAGGTTTAACCATAGAAGAATATTATTCATTCATTAGACTAACACATTTTGGTACTCGAACTACCTAATAAATATGGTTTAAATTAGTGTAATAGACACTTTTATTACATGAGGAGTTTTCTATGATCAAAGATGAGGAATTGAAACAGATAATTGAGGCTCTACTCTTGAAAATTACGACTAAAGATGAAGAAATAGGACGTATTTTAGTACGAGATCAATTTGAACAATATGACTCTAGAATTACTATCTGGACGATTCGTAAGAAAGAACGTGATATTAAAGAAACGACAGTAACAGATTTAACTGAATTTCCTGATATTGAAGTGAAAATCACTTATGCTCCTCCTTCTTTTTTTTTGGATGTACTAGGGGGACAAGAAGATGTTCCTTTTTGGCAGGTAGCAACAGTAGTTCGATTGTTAAATAACAGTGATATTATTTATGATCCAAAAGGTTCTATTCAAGAGTGGGTTGATCAAGTATCGAATATCGAATGGAAACCTGAAATAATTGAACTTAAGCAGAAAACAACACAGGTCCTACTAAAAAGAATGAAAAAATGTTTGTTAGAAGAAATGCTTGCAGACGCATATATTTGGCTTCTAAAAGCAGCTGAAGAAGCTATTTGCGTTCCTTTAATGAAAAATAATGCTTTTAATGTGGGTACAGCCACTTTAATGCTTGATGCTTTACAAACAATGGATAAAAATCTATACACGTATTTTTCTCAACTACTACAAGTTTCATCTTTTACTCCTGATCGTCTTAAAGAAGCTCGTGAAGAACTTGAGCTATTAGCTGATCATCTTTATACTCACAATATTAAGACAAATCGTGAAATGTGGATTCTAGCTGCATTTGTTTCAATTAATGAATCTGAAAGGAGATTAAACCACTATTTAGAAGCTAGGAAAAATAAAAATGATTCAAAATTCTGCCAAAGATTACTTGAAAACGCAATTGGAGAACTATGGCAAGCATTCTTTCTAGTTGCTCAAAACCCTAGATTAGATGTGAAATTAGACCCCCCAGTTGTCGGATCCTTTTGGAATTGGTTTGGTTCCTCTGAAATTAATGAACAGTGGTTCTCTGATCAAGAAAAAAAAATATTAGATATTATCCAAAAGTAGAAAAGTAAATAACATTAGTTAATGAGTTTCTTCATACCATTTCCAAGTATTCGATATCCCTAATTCTAAATCTGTGGATGGAACCCAATTCAACTCTTCTCTTGCTTTTGATGCATCTAAATAGATATGTTTAACGTCACCAGGCCTGGGTGAACTAAATTCTTTTTTCACATGACTTTTTGTAACTCTTTCTATTATTTCAACCAATTCTAATAAGTTCGTCTGTTTCCCTGTACCTGCATTATAAATATCCTTTTTATTAGAATTCATTGCTTTGATGCAAATATTAGAAATATCCTTTACATAAACATAATCTCTAGAATCTCTTCCATCACCAAAGATTTCTACTGGATTGTTATCTTTTATTCGACCTAGAAAAATTGAAATTACTCCAGCCTCGCCAAGAGGATCCTGACGGGGGCCATAGATATTAGCAGGACGTATTATTGAATATGATAACCCATAAACATCGTAAAACCATTTCAGATATTTTTCTGCAACAAGTTTACTTATTCCATATGGAGAAATTGGGTCTTCGATTGTATCTTCAGAGGCAGGTAAAACATCAGGTTCACCATAAATTGCACCTCCAGTCGAAACATAGACAATTTTTTTAGCAGAACTCTGTCTTACGGCTTCAAACAGATTTATTGCCCCCTCGATGTTCACAGAAGCATCAAATAAGGGTTCTTTTGTAGAACGATTCACAGAAATTTGCGCTGCCAAATGAAATACAGATTCAACACCTTTTACAGCATTTCTTACCAATTGAGGATTTCTTATGTCACCTTCAACAATCGATATCCTATCAGCAAATTTTGCGATGTTTGTCCTCTTTCCAGTACTAAAATCATCCAAACAAACAATCTCGTTTTCTTCAGCTAATAATTGCTCTATTAAATGACTTCCCACAAAACCTGCTCCACCAGTAACTAAGTATTTCATGAATAATCTTTCGTATAATCTGAAATATATATTTATTCTATTTCATTTACTAAAAGCGAAGATTTAACATATTTATCAAATATTTCCTTGAATCTTTCATATAGTACCTCGAAAGGAAACCCACCATTTCAATGGTGGGAGGAATTACGATAAATAGTAAGTTAGATGGTTTTCACGCTGATAGACAAACGACCATGCTCTTTAGATCAAATATATCGTCAACAACTCAAACTAATCAACGTGATAATTTGAAAAGAGTCTGAAACATTTTTAAACTAGTTGAATTAGAGTATTATTTAGCATCCCTTAGATCCACCTTGTTGTTAAATAATAGCAAGGTAAGGCACTCACCTATTCGTTGGTGAGAGAGACGGTTGAAGTGATTCTAGCATGCGATGCTCTTTGAACCTATTGCTTAATGGTATATCCGTTTTGCAGGGGCTGTCCGTCAATCAGTCTAATGTAGCGGTTAATCTTGCTAGCTACAAGCCAGTGAATTCATTCAGTGGTAATTGACACCATTCCTAATGAATATGAAGAATGACTAGAGTATTCACTAAATAAAAAGTAAAAAGTTCTTGGAGTCGTACCAATGAAATACGGAATGAGTCAAAACTCTCTCATAGTTATGAATGGAAATAAAACTTCAAAATATCCACATGTAACTGATATTATTCAAATAATGAAAGATCCCAATCTTTTAATACAATCAAATCAGATTGAAATGCAAAATCCACCAAATCTAGAAGTTCCGATTAAAAATCCCTCTAAAATCATTTGTTTAGCGAAGAATTATGTTGATCATGCTAAAGAAATGGGAGTTTCTTCAAAAGATATTCCAGCTCTTTCAATAAACCCATCACTATTCTTAAAACCTCCCTCATCGTTAATTGGTCCAGGAGAGAATATAATAATCCCGCTTCAATGTGAAAAAGTACACCATGAAGTAGAATTAGCAGTTGTGATTGGGAAAAAAGGGAAACATATACCTGCTAATAAAAGCTACGATTATATTTTTGGATTTTCAATCATTCTCGATATTACAGCAAGGAATATTCAATCTGTTGCTAAAAAGAATGGAAAACCATGGTTCCAATCAAAAGGATATGATACATTTGCTCCTTTAGGTCCATTTATTGTCGATTCAAAAGAAATTAATGACCCTCAAAATCTATCTTTAGAATTAAAAGTAAATGGTGACATAAAACAGAAAGGTAATACAAGAGATATGATTTTTAAAATCAAAGAGATTATCAGTTATGTGAGTACCATTGTATCACTGGAACCTGGAGATATTATAGCAACTGGTACTCCATCAGGTGTTGGCCCTCTAAGTAAAGGAGACAAAATTATTGCTACTATCGAATCAATTGGAAAACTTGAAGTTGGAGTAGTTTAATTGACAAGCTTAAACAATTTTTTATTTTTAATTAATTCTATTGACATTATATCAATTACCCAATTTACCCCACAAAAGCTGAATTTAATCGTAAAGGAATCATCTTTTTGGGAAATATTGAATATACTGAATGACGAGAATCTTGACTTCAAATTTCTTGAGAAAAGAGAATCTAGTATTGATGTTCATTTTTTAGTGAAAGTAAAAAAGACTAGTCTAGAAGTTACCTTTCGTATAGTAGAATATGATCATAATTTTGTTTCTAAGATAGAAAGAGATTTCCCATCTTCCAGAATGTATTTACTAGAATTAAAAAAACAAATTCAATAATAGAACTAAATTCTAGATTATATCTAAAATAAAAAAACTTTCAGAAAAGTCATTTAATGCCGTAAGAATTACATATTACAGCTGGAATTTTAGTATTATTTATTTTTTCTAATTAATCACTATCATTCTTAGCTATCTCTAAGTGTTTTTTAATAAGGGTTAGAAGATCATCTGCAGAGAAAGGCTTATTGATATATGCGTCTGCACCTGCTTCTTCTCCAGCGATTCTATCTTTTTTACCTACTTTTGCTGTAAATAGAAGCACAGGGATCTTTTTGAATGTATCATGATCTTTGATCCACTTACAAACTTCCAATCCAGAAACTTTAGGCATGAGAACATCTAATAAAATCAGATCTGGTTTTTCAGGATTTTGATTTAGGAATTGAATTGCTTCCTCACCATTGCTAGCAGAAAATACTTGGTATCCTTCATATTCCAACACCATCCTAGCTAGCTCTACAGTATCCTCTTCATCATCTACTACAAATATAGAGTTTCCTGGCATATTTTTAGCACCGATCATTGTTATATCCAAGATTTGTTTAAGAATAATTGATTATTAATTGATTATTAATTGATTTTGAAATTTCATTATACTAATTTTGAAAACATTTAATATAATATAATGAAATGTTACTATTTCTATATCTGTTTATATTAGATATCGTAGGGGTTTATATTGTTAGGTAAATACATCACTTCTTTCTTTTGAGATAGAGATTCAGAAATCAGAAAAGGAATGCAGATTTCTGTTAAGTCTATTCAAATTTAGCCTTATTTTTTACCTCTTAGTTATTTAAACCACGATCTATCATTATTAGTAAATTGATCATATCTGGTTTGTGATTAGGCTTAAACGAAGTATAAAAAGGTTTGAGTTAGTTAAAATTCAAAAAATGCTATTATTATCCAAGAAAATTGAAAAATGATTGCATCATTTCAACAAGTTGGTCACGGCCTATAGCTATAGTAATTAAAGCAATAATCATTATAAATCCGAAAATTTGTTGCAATTGTTTCGTATTTACTTTTTTAACCAATCGTGGCCCAATTTGTGCTCCTAAAATTATCCCTAATATTAGGAATATTGCAAGGTCAGGATGGACTTGCCCACTAGTTATTTTTATAGAAGCACCTGCAATACTTGTAAAAATCATAATGAACATTGAAGTAGCAACAGCCTTATGCATACTTAATTTACCTATATGTACTAAAATTGGAACCATAACAACGCCGCCGCCGATTCCAAGTAATCCTGAAGATATTCCAGCTATCAAACCTAATATCGCACATAAAATCTCTTTTTGCTCAAAACCGAATAGTATTTTTTCATTTTGTTCTATTTCTTCTACATCTGTATCCTTTTGTTTTTTCTCCTTTGGGAAAACTATCATTTTAATCGCAACAGGAATAAGAAAAACAGCAAAAATGAGACGAAATAACTCTGGTGCTTTATCAGCTAATAGTGAGCTTGTTAAACTACCAGCTATAGCACCAAATACTGTAAACAATGCAGTTAAAGAACCTAATTTATATTCTATCAAATTTTTTTTTCGTGAATATGCTAAAGTTGCTGAAAGTGAAATAAATATAATCATGATTAGAACTGTACCTATAGCATACCCTGGTTCAATTCCTAGTAGTATTAATGATGGCGTGGTTATAAATCCTCCACCTATGCCTAATGCGGAGGAAGCAATACCAACTACGAAAGAAAATAAGGAAAAAAATAAACCTACAATAATATCTCCCCCAAGAATTGAATCTCCTATGATTTGACCTGCTGACATCTTTGAAAACTCTGTATAATCAAAAACAACTAGATTTGAAGGAAGTAAAGGATGATTAAAACTGAATTTAAGACCATTTAAGTGGTTTAGGATTAAAAAAGAACTAATCTTCTTGCTGACAATACAGTATATACAATGATATACAAAGAAAACTGGTTTAACCCTGATTTATTTAAAGTTTCAATGTGGATTTATACCTGAGAATATTCACTATGGGAACAATCGAAATAAAAGGAACTAAAGGTTCTCAACTACAGGGAAAACGAATCCTCATTGGAGTTACAGGATCGATAGCTGCAATTGAAGTTCCACATCTTGTACGTGAAATTATTAGATATTCTGGAGAACC
>JAUUVJ010000338.1 GCA_030589605.1 Candidatus Hodarchaeota archaeon
GGAACAGCAGTCGAATCTTCTTTTACTGATCTAGCTTGGAGAATAATTAAACAGCTAAATGAAAAACGAAGGAATATGAGGTCGATATAGTTTTTATTGTTTTTAGATTAATATCTGTTACAAGTAGCCTTAGAAAAAAAGTATTTATCTTCCTGAGTATTTATTCATATACAATTGTAAACTAATGTCAATTGCATCATCTATAAGGTGATCTTTGTTTCTTAATATGAGTACTCTTTGAATTCTATGTTTAAAGTGTTCTAGAATTTCAGCTTGCTGCTTTATTCTGACTTCTTCTTTTGTACTAAATTTAGATTCAGTTTCTTTAACTGTCATTGATATTTCTTTTTGCCATTCTTTAAGTACCAATAAATAAAAACCACTAATTGATCTAATAGGCATATCTAACACGCTTGCGAGAGATTGTGCTACATCACTAACTATATTCTTTTGAGCTGGACTTAGCTGGACATTATCTAATTCTCTTTCATTTTCAACAGCTGTTAAAAAATGTTTTTACCATTTTTTTCTCTTCCAAATAAAAAGTAATTTTTTAATGTATTTCTGAAGTGAGTGAAACTATCAAGATATATTAGGTTAGTGAAATTATTTAAATTAATCTAGAGATATCTTCGTAATCTTAGCAATAATTTAGCTTTTTGAGTATTCATGATAATACAATGTTGTGCTTCAAGAAATAGGGATAACAAATTGTATCACTTTTTTTAAGATGTAGGTTAGAAAATCAAAACATATTCAAATAGTACGTTTTTACTCATTAATTTCGTATTATTAAAAGAGTATATATATAAGTAATACAATCTGTACTAGATTGAAAAGAATTCTTTAGCTTTCTTCGTCGAAAAATAATAAAATAGTGATACTAATGTCGAAAAAGGAAGAACCATTACTTATTTTTACTACAAAAGTAAGTCGTTGTGCAAATGGGTATCATTTAAAAATTCGCAAGAAAGATGTTGAATTGCTCAATCTTGCAGGTCAAATGGTTAAGATTAAGGTATATCGAGTTGAAACTAGTCATGATGAAGAATCAAAAGACCCCTATGAGAAATTGATTAGTTAATTTTTTAGAGAGTTTTAATCAGGATAACCTCCGAATTCCTTCCATTCTTTTTTCTTGGGTTTTTGAACAATTCGCTAACAAATTGTTAAGAAGTAATGAATTCTGAGACTTTGTTTGATTTAACCCATTCTCAACTTCTATAACATAAACCTTTGATTGATAGAGACATTTTGATGTTTCCAACAAATAACTATTATATTGTACGTATGAAATGATGTTGTGGGATTCTTTTATCTACAATGATTTTTTTATTGGAGAAAGGATCATAGAATGATAAATCAAGCGTTTAGGTTATTGAAATTCTCAGTGAATTCTGCAGTAGAAAATATGGCTATAGATGAAGCCATTTTTCGCTTATATGACGAGCTAAAACAGGAAACTATTAGATTTTACAGTTGGAAACCTAGTACTGTATCTATTGGCAAACATCAAAATATTAACGATGAAGTAAACATGGATAATCTAAAGAAATTGGGTTTTGATTGTGTGAGACGGATTTCAGGTGGTGGTGCAGTTTTTCATGATGAATTTGGAGAATTAACCTATAGCGTTGTAACAAATTCTAATTTTTTAACATCAAAAATTCTTGAAACAAGCTATTATGAATTATCACAATTAGTATTTCATCCTCTTACAAAAATGGGTCTAAATTTCAATTATAATAAGATTCATTGTCCTTCTGTATTTTCTGAAGGAAAAAAGATCTCTGGGAATGCTCAAGCTCGCTCGAGTGATACAGTTTTGCAACATGGTACACTTTTGATCAATTATAGGCCAGAAATAATGTACTCAGTATTGAAAGTTCGTCAAGGACGTAGTTCGGAAAGTATGGTCAAATCAGTATATCAACATGTCACTACACTTACAGAAAGATTGAAACAAGATCTCACTCCACAGGCTATTGTAGATTTTCTACAAAAAGAGCTAGTTGTATCCAAACATGTAAAATGCTTTTACGGCGAATTAACCTTGGAAGAAAAACATTTAGCTAATAAATTAGTTAAAGAAAAGTATAAAACAGACGATTGGCTTCATTCTGGGTTTTGACATGAAAGAAGATATTCATCAATTGTAGTTCTAGCAAAGGTAATTAATATCTCTTGTTGGTCAGGTTGAGCTTTGGGATCAAAAATTTCAATTAATAGAGAATCATTTTCATTTGCTAAATAGAAATGTATCCATTCTTTCTTTTCTGTAATTAATTTGATACCTATAAAAGTATCAATCGCAATATATCCTTCTGGGGGATCGTTAAGAATTTTTATAAAGAATGGAAGTACTTGTTCAAGTGGAAAAGTGACTTCTGCTGTTCTTTGAGGGAAGATTTGGTGTCTTCGATAGAGATCTGTCGATTCAATATTTTCTCGAGCCATCTGCGTCAATACTGTAAATGATGCTACAATTCCATCAGATCCAGGAGCAAATATCGGGAGATAAAAAAGGCCAGTATCATTAAACCCATAAATAGCTCGATGTTTTAATACCAATCTAGCAGTACCACCTGGTTCACCATGAGAAGATAGGATTATATTCTTATTTAGATCCCTGTACACAGATGGGTTAACAGTATCACCAACAATTACAGTAGCATGTGGATCTGGATCATATCTTGAATGAAAGTTCACTGAAGCAGTTTCTTCAGCTGTTCTAATACGTCCCTGACCGTCAACAATGATCGCGTGCCTCGCTTCTGGATCGAGTGCGATGCCTAAATCAGAATTGGTTGCACGAACTGTCTCTCGTAGTCGTACAAGTGATTTCGGATTAGGTAAGAATAATGGGTTACGAGGACGATGTGCATTTAGAGTTATTACTTCACATCCAAATTCACTTAGTAAATCGGGTATGATTGATGAAGCTGGCCCACAAGAACAATCAATCACAACTCTCAATTCTGCTTCTTTCATTTTTTGACTACTTTGAGCAAAGAAACTAGCAAAGGCTCGATCATAGACCTTCATTGCATCAGCGACACTAATCCAGCCAACTTCTGTGTTTTCGACATACCTAATTTTTCTTCTTTCAGCTGTTGTTACAACCTCATTAGTTTTTTTACTAGTATATTCAACACCAGTCGAATCAAACATTTTGATTGATACCATTCCTGCAAGATTATGACTTCTTGTAATCATTACACCAGCGTCAGCTCCGAATCGTCTTACAGAGAATTGAAGAATATTTGTAGGAACTGCATGAAGATCAATAAGCTCAATTCCACTAGCCATTAGACCACCTGAAAATGATCGTTTGAGCATTCGTGAATCTCTTCGATAATCTCTACCAACCATAACTACTGCGTTCTGATCTAACAATGTACCCATTGCTCCTCCCAGTATTGAAGCAAGTTCAGGTGTCAATGTTATATTCGAAAAAGCCATGATTCTCCCCCATCTAACATAGAGTTCTTTATCAACAATCAATATTTATCATCAACTATAATTAAATTTCATAATTTTGTATTTTCTCTGATAATTTCCTTTTTTGAGGTAATTATTGGGGCATCAGATCGTACATTGGGGCCTAACACGGTACCTGATGCTAAAATCGAATTATTAGGAACAATTACATTATTACAAATGATTGACTCATTGCATTTCACATTAGAGCCAATAGAAACATTATTCCAAATTATTGAAGCTTTTATAATAGTATTTTTGCCGATAGTAACATTATCTCCAATAGCTGTTTTAGGATTAATGTGCACATTCTCTTCGATCTGAACATTTGTACCAATCACTGCAGGGCCATTAATTTTTGCCTCTAAATTAATGATCGGTTTATCACAGTCAAACCAGATATCATTTTCCTCACAGGTCGCTTTAGGAAAGTAAGGAAATGACCATCGTCTCAGAACATCCCAGTTGGTGTATAAATAAGTTTGTGGGTTTCCTGCGTCCATCCAGTAATAATCCCGACGCGCATAACCAAAAATACCATGTTCTCGTGCTAGATAAGGGAATACATGTTTTCCAAAATCCATTAAATCATGAACGCGGTCTAAAATGTCTAAAACCTTTTTCTTGAATGCATAAATTCCAGTATTAACCAAATTTGACTGAAGACGTATTGTTTCTTTAAGCGAAAATGTAAGGGTAGCTATACTTAATTCTTCTGGATGAGGTTTTTCAAGAAAAAGCAAAATACGAGAATCCTGATTGAGCATAATTACTCCATAAGATCTAGGATGAGGAACATCTTTCAATGTAATGCTCGCTATACCTCCCTTTTCATGATGAAATGACATAAAATCTTTTAATGGTAAATTTGTTATAATGTCAGCCATCGAAACAATAAAATTCTCCGTATCGATATAATTTGCTGCCTTTCGTACCGCATCAGCGGTATCGAGAGGATCTACTTTCGGAAGAATGATTTCTAGATCGTCAAAGTGTTCTATTGAGTTAAAATAATCTCTAATTTCCTTTTGAAGATATTTAGTAATGATGACTATTTTCCCCCATTTTACGTTAGCGTTTCTTAATAATTCTAAATTGTAATCTATCATCGGTTTATTGGCAATAGGAACCATCGGTTTAGGGATATATGTAGTTAAAGGTCGAAGACGCGAACCAGCTCCACCCGCGAGTACAATAGCACTCCATTCATCCAGTTTCTTTGTCTCCTCTAATCATCATTTGTATCCCATAAATCAAAATAAAGGAATAAAAACCAATTAAGAAAGATAATATTTGCATAGCTATTTCTTCGTAGCTTTTTATGTCATCCCTTTCGATATGAAAACTGTTTTATTTTTGATTTGGGAATTTCTTTCGGTTCCAAGGATGTCGTTTTATGGATTATTTATAAAATATTCCTTCCTGATCTAATTTATCAGCGTTTTATCTTACGTCTGAAATATATTCTCCAGTGGTGTTGACATAATCGTTCTTCACATACAGTACAATTCATTGTGCCCTGTTTTTTCTTATAACAATCAAAATTGTTGCACATTGCTATTTTATCACACTGA
>JAUUVJ010000356.1 GCA_030589605.1 Candidatus Hodarchaeota archaeon
ATCCCCTTTGTGTATAAGACAGTAATCCTGTCTGTCTTAGTTGTCTCTGGTCATCCCTAAGTTCCATCGAAAACGGACCATGATCCCATTTCTCAAAGTTATAATCAAACCCTCCAACTTTATTCTGCCATAGATCAGCTTGAGTTAAAAACACAATCTTCTGCATTCGTGTTTCTAGGAGAGATTTTCTTAAAGAGGCAATTGAACAAAGCTGGAGAAGAAGGAGGTTATCAGTGACCCATTCTATTAGATTACGTTCAGACATTAAATTTTCCCAAAGTCTATTTCAGTTATTACTTCCTAAGATACCTTATAAGTATTTCCATCGCTTCTATCAAAATAATTCTCTTGTTGTTATTGAATAATGAATATTTAACAACAGATTGAGAGAGGATATTAAAGAAATTGTGGGGAAAAGATTCTAAATGACCCTCACTACATGAATTTATTCCTACTGTGGTTATTAGCTATTTTTAAAGCATAGTACAAGGGATAAGCAGTTCTCAAGTTCCCATTAGGCCAATTATCAAAACCAACACACACAAATAATACCACTGCTTCGTGGTACTTATTATTAGTGCTTAACAATAGGTAGTAATAACATTAAAACTTTATAACTGGAAAAATGATGGTTTTTTTGTATCAGCTTATGCCAGATAGAAAATATTACTGTTTATTTTACCCAAGCTTCTATGAAGTCAGCAATTAATCGTGAAACATGATATTGTAGATCACCAGAACAGTATGAAAGGATGAAATCTGCATGAGGATCAAACTGTTCTTCGCTAAACCAATTGGTCATCTTTTGCATAACACTTACCCTGATGGCTAATTCCATAAACGGCCAGTGGGAGTAACGATTGAATTGAAAGTCAAATTTATTTTCCAATAAGAAATAATCCAATTCCATGTTATTCTGTCTTTTATTCATCTCCTTCTCACTTCCATCTAATACGTTCATACTTAATGATTCTCCTTAATCTCTACAAATCGTTTTTGATTGTTTGTTAACTCCGATATTTTCTAACAATATTATTAGCAAAAATAACTGAACTTGTTAAAGCGCCTGCTACAATAGCGATATCAACCACCTCTGAAAGAGTCTGGGGTGGTCCGAAGATGATCATACCAATACCCATCAAAGATAGTAAAATTAATCCAACGTTCAGAATGATCAAGGGGAATCTAAGTCTGAACCTGTGAAAAAAAATCTGAGATGGGTGGTCATAATAATTTTCAAAAGACTGAGCTTTTTGCAGAAGTCTTTTTTGAAGGATTGTATATTTAATGGTAGGTGATATCGCTTTTAGAAGTGGGTCTCGGATGGCAAGTAATTGTTGCCATAATTGGGTGAGCACTTGGGGATACGTGATTGTTGGAATATCTGGAGAGTTTCCTATATCATATCTTACTTTAATGATAAGAAAAGTCGTATTAATAGGCCAGATGGCGTTACTTTTCTTTTGTTCTGCTATACTAATAATGGTTCTAAGGCTAACCTCATCACTAATGAAAGGGTTGACTAAACTATAGTGCTTCTCATTTGATTTATCAAAATCATGTAATTGTACTATGGACAACATGACTACGCTCTTCTCATCTGGTCTATCCGAATATTTCGTTTTAGTAGTGGTAGTAGTAAGAAGTAAAATATCTTTCTGAATGAAACTCATTTGGCAATTTCCTATTTGTCTTAACATCAACTGTCAATCACTCTTCTAACTTGTGGATGTGCTAGATGGTAAAACAACTCTTTTATGGTAGCAAACTGTCTGTATATTTGCTCACGAGCTTGATCAAATTCATCGTAGGACCATTTTTGTTGAGGATTCTGAGTCAAATTGAGCCTTAACCAATATCCGATGTTATTAGGGAGAAACAATATTCGTTCGATCTGACTTGATTCTCCAAAGAATTGCAATACTATTCGTCTTTGCCGACTCAGTACACGAAAAATCTCTGCTGCAAAGGAGTCAGACGGGTAAATATTTAACCAACTTTCGAAATACTCGGTAGGAGACCCCTCATAGCATAGTCGGAGAACTATAGGGATGAGATAGACCCCTACCTCCTCCAAAACACCCGTACGGATTTTAATAGGATTATTTTTAACGAATGGTATACGACAACTTTCCTCTCTAATTCCAAAGATCACTTCGATTGGTGTATCAAATGTCTGCCGACCCATAAACGGAAGCATAGATCCAATAGGAGATGTATTCAAGACTTCTCGAGGATCACCTTGCCACTCTTCTGAGGAGATCAACATTACTATAATTTCACCTATCATAATAAGTTACGAGGCTTGTGCTGTTTGACTCTGAATGATAATTTGTCCCCCACAGAGATCAAGTTCAAGTCGTTGGGCATTATGGTCGAAATGAACTCGTGTAGCTTCGTTCATCAAAATTCCTGGTATGAAAAAGATATTCGGTTTCTTTCTAGCAAACCATGTTTTCTTGGTAAGAGTGGTTTGAAGTGAGGGTAAATGACGTTTGTTAATCCATTGAACTGTCTTTTTTCTTGTTCCTTTAGTTAGATAGATCTTAACACGTTTTGCTTTCTTCTCAAAGTAATCTATTGCCATGAGATACTCTACAAAAAAATTCTTTTTGTTCATAATCAAATCCTCATTGAATAATTTTTTTTCCCCCTTATATATTCGAAAAAAAGGTATTTCTTGGTTATTCTAATGTTTAAAGAGTACTCAGAATATGTTTAGGTAGAGTTTTTCACTTACTTTTATTATATTAAATATCCTAAAGTATCAAGGATTTGTTTTAATTATTAGTTTCTACTTCTATCTTTGAAATTAATAATCATATTTCACATATCCCCCTCTTCCATACCACTTTTTCAAATACGGAACTTTCTCTCTTCCTTAACTGTATATCGGTAAATCTCTGTAGAAATTTCTTATTGCTGGTAGTAATCTATATTTTATAACATCATCATAGCCTGTGTCTAATTCTGGTTCCAGTAGTACTTTTAAAGAAGCATATGGGGCTGGTGTTGATGATAAAACCGAAGGATGATCGTAAAGGGATTTCACAATTAACATTAATTTTTCTAAAACATCAGGATCTAATTGATTTTTTTTTCCCTTTTCTATCATATACTTAATTAATACTTGTTTGGATTCTATTTGTAATCCTGTTGATCCTAAATCGTCCAATGCCTTTCTCAATTTATTCCATTCTATCCTAGGATCAATTACGTATTCTACTACTAAATCAGTGACATATCCCATTGCGTTAACAGGAAAGGTAAGGATTTCTTCGATACCTTTTTCTATTTTAAGACCTGTCTTAACTGCACCTTTGAATACATCTACCACTCGTCTTACAATCCATTTTTGTGATTCTTCCCTATCTTTTATTATAGCATTTGCTTCTTCCTTAGTATCATTCATTTTTTGTCTAACTTTTCTTTCAATCTTTTTAAATCGCCCTATCCCCTTAATTGGTTTTTCATCAATTGTTTTTCTAATAGTTACTGATTCCCCACCTGGAGGCCGTGCACCAATGTTTACAATACCAAAGGTAATGACACTCAACCCCTTTGCCAATTTCTCTCTAAACTTGCTAAAATATTCAATCCCTGTGTTACACATTTCAGTTTGTGTAATCCTGAATTCTAAAAATTCCTCACTTTCTATACGAGAGGAGATATCTTTAGCATTCATTAAAAAAAGCATCACTTCTGGTGTTATTTCCTTTGTATTTGAATATGAGAATTGATAATTTAACCATTCAATCAATCCTCTATCTTCTGATGTGATAATTCTCTTTATTATATATTCTACTTTTTCAACTGATCCTCTAAATTCGCCAAATTTTTCTTTATTTTTCCATACAATATAAGAAAAGTATGCATTTAACTCATCCTGTTTATTATAGGTGTCTTCATCCGTAATTTTATCACCCATAATAATTGGAGTATTTACTTTAATTCCATTAATTTCTTTAATTTCTTTAATTTCCTTTCCTCCCTTTGCTCGTTTCACATAATTTCTTTCTAGTTTTTCATAATTTCCTTTCAGTGAACTTTTAGCAAAGTAAATCTTATTTAATATCTCTTGATTTTCATTAATTTTTTTATGTAATTGTTTCATTTTTTCAGATAATTCTTTTTCAGTGAGTTTATTCTTTAAAATGAGAATTTCCTCATTAAAATCATCAATTCTTTTAATTATCATTATTAATTCATTTATTTCGTATTTCATTCGAAGATCGAATCTAGGTCTATCTTCAAATCTAGGGGGTGACTCAAGTTCACTAAAAAGATTTTGAATTTTCCAGACTGTTTCAATTGCTAACTGATCTAAACATTTAGTCACAAATTCTTCTCTTATTGGGAAGAAATTCTCTAAATCTAATCGCTTTGAAATTCTGATAATCGATTTTGGAATAATAAAATCAGTAGTTTTGGAATTAAACATTCGCATAATCGCTGCTAATTCATCCTTCCAATAAAATATCGTTGGGTCAATAAGTATTTTTTCAGGCGTGTCGGGTCGGGGAACGGTTTTTAATGCCCCAATAAGGTTGGAATTTTCGTAAAAATCCGTCATATTATTATCCCTCGTGTCTATTTTTTATATCCGGATCTTTTTTACTTTTTGATATATTTTCATTTATATTTATTGCTTTTTTTTTGATTTTTTTTTGAATATAAAAATGCGATCAGTCATCTAGTGATTGATCTAGATGACAACTGCAGAAAATGAAATATTCCACTCAATTTTGCTAGATGATCGAGAACCACTTCAATTAGCAATCGAGATGGAAAAATACGGGCATGAAGTGGAAGTAAAAAGGCTAAAGACAGGTGATTTTGAGGGAAAAACAACCATTG
>JAUUVJ010000436.1 GCA_030589605.1 Candidatus Hodarchaeota archaeon
GAGATAGTAAAGGATTAATTGAACTTATTCACAAAATCGCAAAAAAACAAGGGGTAGGAAAAATTCTTTCTGAAGGAACAAAGTACGTGGCTGAACACTTTAATCAAGGTACAGATAAATTCGCAATTCATGTTAAAGGTCTAGAAATGGCAGCATGGGATCCTAGAGGTAAATTAGCTTTGGGATTAAGTTATGCTACAGCTGCAGTTGGTGCATCTCATTTACGAGGTTGGCCCTCAACATCAAAAATACCTTCTGAAGAAGTAATCGGAATTCCTATTGTGGAATCATTGATTGAGCAACAAGATCTCAAAATACTAAAAGATTCTTTGATTATATGCCACTTCACTCATTCCATATTACCAGCTTTCGATTTAGAGGACGCACAGTCTCTCTGTGATGCTATCACTAGTCAAAAAGTAGATATAGAAGAAATTGCCCAAAATATATGGAGTTTAACTCGTTATTTCAATATGAGAGAATTTTCTGAACCTGCAGGACAATATGATCAGCTTCCACATCGTTTATTGTACGAACCTTTGCCTTCAGGAAGTGCTGCCGGTTCAAAAGCATTCCAATCAAAGGAAGACTTTGAAAATGGTCTGAAATTAGTTTACGAAAGAAGACGTTGCAAAGAAGATGGAGATCTCACACAAGAAGAGGTAGAAAGAATAAAAGAACTACTAAGATAATAGTGACGCGATCCATGTCATCATTCTATCATTTCGCTTTTCCAATACCTGTTTCTCCTCCCAATAAATCTTACACCCATTTTCTCTAAGTAAATGGTGCAAATCAGTTATTGATTGAAAATAATACTGAGAGAGATTCATGTGGCACTCGATATACTTCTTTTGAATGATTTCTTTCTCGGTTATTTGACTTTTGCATACTGTTTAATGTAGTAATGGAGGGCTGCTTCAATTGCATCATCAAGAAGGTGATCTTTACCTTTCACTTTTACAACTCTACTAATTTTTTTTCGAAAAATTGTGAATAATTCCTTTGCTAATTTTATTCTGTCTTCTTCTTTAACACCAGTTGTCAATTCGTTTTTAGCAGCAGTCATGTTCTGTTGTTTCTGCCATTCAATTAATGATAAGGTGAAAAAACCGTGTTGAGATAAGCTTGACATAGATAAGCTTGGCAACAAATGGTAAAAAACTCTAGACTTAATAGTCTCAATAAAGCTTACATTTACCTATTTTTGCTTTTTTTTTTCCAAAGTATTAAATTAATTTAAAAGAAAATACTACCTAGAAAATCACTCAAAATGCATGAAATAATCTAAAAACTGAATTAGTTGACAAATCCGAATAAATTAAACATCTAGTGTTTGAATTTGGGACGTAAAGTTTAGATAATAAAATATATAACCCGTTTAGATATTTCATCGATGTTGGATTAGAGGAGTAGGTAAAAAAAGACTAACATTAACTTTCACGTCTGATTTTCAACTAATATTCCAATTAATAGGATAACACATCTAAAATATGAGAGATTAATTGTGATAACACATTGTGATGATTGTGGAAGTAATACGTTGTTTTATGATGCAACACGTGGCGATTCTATTTGTAGAAGCTGTGGGTTAGTCGCAGAAAGTTCTATTATCAGTTATAAACCCGAATGGAATGCCTATAATAGAGACGAAGAACAAAAGAAAGCTCGTAGTGAATATCCTTCCCGAATTTTATGCAACTATCATTTGGGAACGAATTTTAAGTCAATCTTGACTGATTACAGACAAATTAAGGGACATTCTCCACAGCGAGAGAAATATGGAAGATTAGCTCGCATTCAAAATCAGAATTATGATAGAGGTTTCAATCTAAAAACTGCAATATTTACATTAAAACATATTAAATCTCAATTAAATCTTCCTAGTGATACTAGCAATACCGCGTTTGTCTTCTACAGAATAGCACAAAAGAAAAGGATGGTTAGAGGACGTTCAGTAATTAATATGATGGCTGCTGCTATTTATCTAGCATGTAGGAAGAATGAATTACCTATATTGATAAAAGACATAGCAAGGGTAGTAAATATCACACCTAAACAATTAGGGAAAAGTGTACGTCTTTATTTAAAAAATTTACAGTTTAGAAAAGATTTCCATGATCCGATCATGTATATTAATCGTTTAGGAGATGCGTTAAACCTTACAGGATATACACGAATAATAGCCATAGATATTTTAAGAAAAGTTCGAGAAAGAGGAATAGTTATCGGAAAATCACCAATAATTATTGCAGCAGCATCAATCTATATTGCATCAATTCAATCAGGTGAGAGAAGAACCCAAACACAGATATCTAATATTGCTCAAACGACTCCAGCTACAATAAGAAAACGATTTAAGGAAATAATAAAGGGTTTAAACATTGAAGAACTAAATGTATCAAGAGGATGGGGGGCGAAACCTGTTTCAATAGCTAATCCAGCTAAATGGATACAAATTACTAAGAAATTTTGAAGTTCTCGTCATTCCTAAAATAGAAAATTCTTTGTTATAATAATAATACAACTTCGAATTCAAAATCCAACAAAAAGTAAGAAGGTAATTTATTTCATTAATAGATGATTAAATGTTCTAACAGCAAATTAGTTACATTTTACACTTTTTTTCCTTCTTTTTTCCTAAATCTTAATTGAAAATAAACAATGATAATACAATAAACCAATTGGATAAGATGAGCTGTAGGAGTATTTACACATGAAATGTTCCTCCAAATCTTTCCTAATGATATTCATCAGAGAATCTGAATACCTAGAGAGAATTGACATATGGAAAATGATAATTGTCTTGACTGTGGAAGTACATCATTAGTATATGACGACCA
>JAUUVJ010000199.1 GCA_030589605.1 Candidatus Hodarchaeota archaeon
CACACTCTATAATAACTAATACTCTTTTTTCCTTAAATAATCAAAAATAAAAAAAGTGGATTGCTTGAATAAAGTAACTCCACATCATTTATTAACACCCATTTCTATTCGTTTATATCTAATGCTGAGTCTTTATGCTTGATTTTTCTTATGCTCTTAATACCAGTGATAATGAAGCCGCCTCCAAACATTCCTAGGAAAGAAAGAAGAATTTGAAGGAATATTTTGTAGTTATTGAAAGGCTCTTGATAAATTAAAAATAAAACAGGTAAAGCAGTCAAATACAAAACTATTCCTAAAATGATCCAAATTTTATTATCGGTCTCATGTCTAATTGTGACAGAAGAGAAGAAGGAGAACCATTTTCCTTTTTCTCCAAGATATACCCCAATAGGTACTCCGATGTAAAATCCCCATAATATCAAATTGGAAGTAAAATATGAAACCAAGACAATAAAAACCATATGAATATTAAAAAGAAGAGTATAAAGCCACTCTTGTTGATTTTGAGTTAAGTTCAACCTGATCCACTCGTTTTTGATTAGAATTTTGGATTATTTATTTTTGATTTAGGAAAATATTCACCGAAATCCTCTCATACTGAAATTTCCTGATTCTCTCATACTGAAATATCCTGATTATGATATTGAAATGAAATATGATTATTGGACTAGCGATTATTGGTCTAGTGATAAATCTGATCATGGTTTTACTTCTTTTGTTGAAAGCGAAATTATCGGTATGGAATCCTTTCATAAACTGAACATTCCTCTGATCCGTTTAAAAACCAAATCTGAGAAAGAAGACCAAGAAGAAAAAGAATATGATTATAAAATCAAAAATAATTTGAATAGTGAGTTTGATTCTGGGTCAACAACCGATCCTAATTCAACAATTCATCTTGAATGTAGGAGTGATCGTAGGAATGGATCAACGATTTGCAGAAATATTGAGAACAGAGTTATGTATAATCATTCCTGCTCGAAATGAAGAACAATCACTGGCTAAATTACTTCCTGAAATTGTTAAGAAAGTTACTTTAAATCTTATTGTTGTAGATAATGGATCATCTGATGCTACGTCTAAGGTGGCTACAGAATTAGGAGTAAAGGTTATTCGTGAAAATAGAATTGGATATGGCTTTGCTTGTCTTGCTGCTATTTCTTATATAGCTAGTCTTTCAAATCCTCCTAATTATATTTGTTTTTTTGATGGTGATGAACAAAGTGATGTAAATGATATTATCAGAGTTGCTAAACCAGTTTTATTAAGCAATAAGGGAAAGCAATATTGCCAAGGTTCTCGAATGAGATTGGATTCATCAAGAAAAGCTCTTTCTCCTATGGCACAAGTAGCAAATTCTTTTTTCTCCAGACTTTTATCAATAATCTGGGGTCAAAAAGTAACTGATTTGGGTCCTTTACGTGTAATAGCATGGTCAACATTGAAATCACTTGAAATGAGATCTTCTGGATATGGTTGGACAATGGAAATGTCCTCAAAATTGCTAATAGCAAATATTCGACATAATGAAATACCAGTAAATTATAATAAGCGAAGAAAAGGAATTAGTAAAATATCTGGAAACATCACAACTGCTATCCGTGCAGCATTTGTAATGACTATTACATTCCTTTGTACTTCTTTTTTCTGGAGGCCTCCTTCTGAACTCCTCTAAGACTGGTATTATCATTTTCACAAAAGTACCCAAACCGGGATTTGTTAAAACACGTCTTTTACATCCTTCTATATCTGATGATTTCAGAACCAAGTTACAAATTGCAATGATAAAAGACACAATAATTTGTTTGGATCATATTGACAAAGATATAATTCCTCTTCTTATGTTTTATCCAGAAAGAGATAAATCTCTACTTAACGGCTTGATTCTTAACCCCTTAAAGATGAATCATAGAAATTTGGTAGAATCTCTTTTAGTGGTATCTCAAAAAGGAGAGACCATGGCTGATAGATTTACAAATTCTTTTTCAGTGAGCTTTAACGATTATAAGTTGAATTCAGTTATAATCATTGGGTCTGATACTCCTCATCTTCAACCTTCATTAATAACTCAATGCATCGAAATTTTGGATAATGATCCTGGAAAAAAATCAGTATTAGGACCCTCACAAAATGATGGTTTCTACTTACTGGGTCACAACTCACCATTTATAGAGAGGATCGGAGATATTTTTAACATAGACTCATCTTATAAAGAATTAGGAAATGCTATGACTCTTTTGTCAGAAAAAACAGATAAAACTTATATAATGCCTGAAGTAACAGATCTAGACAACTTGGATGATTTACAAACCGTTAGGTCAATCATCAATCTTTATTCGATATTGTTTTCTACGACATCCATATCAATAGATAGTAAAAAGTATTTTCCGAAATATACTCATGAAATAATCCATTCTTTAGATCCAGTAATCTGGAGAGATTAGTTTTTATTTAACTCTAAATATTTGATCAGAGGGTAATACTTGGCTATTAATCTTGGAATAGTTCTTTGGCTATGTGGAGGCGTATTTTTTTTTCTATGTACGCTATATTATATGTTTGAGCTAATTCCATCCTATATTCGACAGCGGAATTCATATGTAGGTAATGCTCCTAATTATGAGAAAATACTAGAACTTGTAGACAGTTCGGGTATGACTTTTCCCACAATTAAATTTCAAATAACAACGCGTGGTAATGAAACTCATGTTGTCAAGAGAGGGATTAAAAGTATTATTGAAGTAGCTAACAGCCATCCAATTGTTGGAAAAAGCATCGAGCTTCTTGTAGTCACAGAAAATCCTACTGAAATTAAAGAATTTACAGATTATATAAATGAAATGGATATTCTTTTGAATAAGAAGGTAATAAACGTACCAAATACTTATACTACAACGAAAGGTACATTATTAAAGGCTAGAAGCTTACAATTCTCCTTAGAATATCGAAAGCAAAATAGTGTAATGAAAACGAATAATAATCCTCAATTCATTTTTTATTTTGATGCAGAATCAACAATCTCAATAGAGGATTTCCGAAGGGTTATTTATTCAATTATTTCTAATCCTAACAAGAAGATATTTGAGGGTCCGATCGTTTATCCTCACAGATATTTCGAGTCGGGTTTAATCAGTCGTCAAATGGAAGCTTCACGACCGTTTGGTTGCTATCATTGCGCTCATGTTATGAAAAACCCTCCTCCTCTTCATCTTCACGGTTCGAATTTATTAGTAGAAGAAGATTTGGCAAACGAGATCGGATGGGATTTTGGTACTGTTAAAAATCGGCCTCTTCTAGCGGAGGATCTCATGTTTGGATTAAAAGCTTATTCCCAATTTGGCAGTAGTATATTTGGTTGGCATGGTGGGATGATTTTAGAACAACCCCCTTTTAGTTTACGCGAATCAATTAACGCTCGTTTACGCTGGATTACAGGAGCTTGGCAGGCTCTGATATTATTGAAATTATTACCTTCTTTTCAATCTCTTTCATTTCACAAACGATTTTGGATTCTATTTCGGATAAGAATCCGTATCTTAACATATTCGTTAAGTTTCCTTACATCGTTTTTTATCTCGATAACTATACTTCTCTTTCTAATTCCTCCATTATCAGCGTTATTACAAATTAACTCGGGAAGTATATCATCTACTTTTCGTTATTTTCAACTCGTAATGACCTTATTTGTGTTTTTACCAGGTACCTTTCTTTGGTTATTTGGGATCTTAAATGGATTATCAAAGAATGTTAATCCTCTTAATTTATCTAATAAACAGAAGATTGTAGAGTATTGTAAAATAATTTTAATTAGTCCAGCAGCAGGAGCGATTGAATCTTTTAGCGCTTTTTATGCTACCTTGAGATGGTTAATAGGAAAACCCTATTCCAATTGGTATGTTACATCTAAGTAAACAAGGTGATAGGATTAGTGTTTGATAGTTCCCTAATAAATTCTCCTTCTATCAGCAAATTTAAATCAAAAATCACTTATGAATCTTTTTTATTTATGTCTGGTATTTTACTGATGTTCAATTATCTTGTATTAGTAATGATAGTTAATATTGACAGATCTACGTTTTACTTTGAGTTATATTCATTCATTATATTCCTTTTTTTTCTTATAACGGTATTTATTGTTCATAAATATTATAGTTCGATACGAATCTCTTCTTTTGTTCAATTTGTACTAATAATTAGTTTTTCAATCATCTACCAGATAATAATAATTCTATCTGAACTTTCTCTTTCAGATGATCTCTTTCGGTTTTATTTTGAAGGAAAAGCGATAGTTAACGGTATTAATCCTTATATCACAGCTGTTCAAGACCTTCCCAAAAATTTACATGATCAGTATTATCAATATGTGAATAATGCAGAAATACCGTCTCCATATCCACCATTAGCTTTGATTATGTTTGCTTTTCTTTATATTATTGTACAAAATCCTATTATATATCGCTTAACTTTTTCATTCTTTTTTTTGTTATCGATATTTATTGGATACTTCATTTTAGGGAATGAAAGCAAATGGAAACTTATTATATATGCTTGGAATCCTTTGTTGCATTTAGAAACAGCAAACGGTGTCCATTTTGATGGATTAGTAGTCCTAGTAGTAATGTTATTTTTAGTTTTGTTAAAAAATCAGAAAAATGCTCTAGCTGGGACGATGATACTAATTGGATTTTTATTAAAGTTCTATCCTATAATTCTTATCCTCATTTATTGGAGAAAGCTTGGTAAAAGAGGTTTAATTCCAGTTATTACTGGATTAACAATCTACCTGGCTTTCATCTTTACAATACCTCAAGCTTTAGATGGATTAATCATCTATTTTGATTCCTGGTATTTCAATTCGAGTGTTTTTTGGTTTATAGACCAAATATTCCATAATTTTATTCTTTCTAGATTAATCTTAGGCTCAGTTCTTTTAGTCTTGTTTATTTTCATTATTCTTAAATCTGAAGAAATATGGAAAAGTGAAAAATCTTCAGCGCTAGCACTTTTCGCGATCGGTTCTATGCTACTCTTACAACCAGTATTTCATCCTTGGTATATCTTTTGGGTATTTCCTTTTATATTATTTAGCAAGAAAATGAATTACAGCTGGATAATACTGAGTGGAACACTAATCTGGTCTTATAATATCTTTATCTTATACGACACAACACAAGTCTGGATCGAATTAGATCTTGTTAGAGCGTTAGTTTGGATTCCTTTCTATATTACTTTAATTATAGAAAATAACAGGATATTGAAAACTTATTTCAGAAAACTTGAATTAAACCTAAATGTGCTATATAGTGCTATTATAAATTGAAAATGTGACTTTGATGAAAAAACTTCGTATTAAATTAGTAAAAAAAACAGGAAAATGTCCTCACAATATAGAAGACAGCTGGAAAATTCCTTACTCGCTAATGAAGCCTAAAGGTTTGTGTGATGATGCCCATTATGTATTAATACCGTATTTATCGATGGCTGCTGGTGGAGGTACCTCATGGGAAAAAGATGGCAAATGGAGGATTCATTGTCCATCTAAAACGGGTGTAATTTTCGAAATTGAGTGTTTAGAAGAAGATCATATGTGGCCTGAAGACTCTTCGTGGGTGGAAGAGAATAGCCAATAAATCCTAGTAACCTAAAGGATCTGTTCTTATACAAGAAATTTCGAGATTTTGCCAGTTAATTTATCTTTCAACCAGTAATCAAGTCCGTACCATCTACCTGCTCCTGTTAACGCGCAGGTAACAAATCCTACAAAGAGTAATGGTTGAGTCCATAACCATTCAACGCCTAATGTACCAATACCTAGAAAAATTGTTGATCCAGCTCCAATAATGGAACCTAAACGAGTGAAAGCTCCAAATAATAAGCTTAATGAAATGAATAACTCTGCAATCAACCAAGCAGGGGCAAGTAGCGGAGCTAAAGGAAAAATGATATTTCGAGTGAAATCATCAAATGGCGTCACCCAGTGGTCAGGATGGTCAAGAAAATAGGAAATTGTTCCAGTAAATCCAGAAGAAGTGAAAACTCCTTTAGTTAGATTGCTTAACCAAGTAGTTAAAAATGCAAAACCAAGAGTGACACGTAAAAGTGTGATAAATGATCCAGAAATATTTTCTTGCTTGTGCATTTCTTTAATTGTTTCTAATGACATGTTATGTTCCCAGACTTTTATAAGATACATTGAAATTAGTATAATATAGTTTTAAGCTAGTTTATTGGAATGATTGTTTAGTAAGGTTTTTTTCTTTATAAAAGTTAGTCACTCGATAATCAGATGTTATTGAATTCAATTGTAACTAATTATTCGTAAGCTAAGTTTTATATTTCCTTTTTCACTATTGATTTTACAGTAAACATTTCAATTGTAGGATAGCACCAGAATGAAACTAGATTACGATTTCAGTATCAAAGAAGTTTCAGAAGCATATGACGGACCAGTTGGTATTTTATGGGAAGTTTTAATGGGAGATCACATACATGTTGGGGGAGAAAACGAAACACAAAGGCTTGCAGAGAAACTCGAAATCTCTGAAAACACCTATATCATTGATTTATGTTCAGCATTAGGAGGTCCAGCGAGATTTCTAGCTCAAAAGTATAAAGCACGGATAGTCGGTGTAGATATAACTGAAACAATGCTTAAAAAAGCTGAACAGCGATCAAAAGAAGCTGGATTAACTAATTTAATCGAATTTCGTACAGGAAATGTGTTAGATATTCCAGCAAAAAAGAATACTTTTGATATTGTGTGGGGACAAGATGCATGGTGTTATGTAACATCAAAATCTCGACTTATTCAGGAAGCTGTTCGAGTTTGCAAATCTGGTGGAAAAATTGGGTTTACAGATTGGATTTTTGGTTCTATTCCTATTACAACTCAGGAAGAAGCTGATTTCTTGTTTGAATTCATGATTTTTCCAAATATGGAGTCAATAAAGGGTTACAAAAACCTTTTAGATAAAAATGGATGCAAAATTCTTGAAGTAGAAGATTTACAGGAGGATTTCAAAAAACATATGCATCTATACCTCGATAAAGTCCATGCGTTAAAAGAAACTATTGAAAAAGAATTTGGGGAGGATCTTTACATTATAGCAGAAGCAGGTGTTAATGCTTGGACAAAAGCTGCAGACGAAAATAAAGTTAGTAGAGGATTATGGATTGCGGAAAAATTATAGCTTTGCTAATAGGGAATAGAAATTAATGTATGACGAACCTAACTCAGCATTCCTTCACGGTGGATTAGCATCAGAAGCGGAAATTCAAAAACAATATTATG
>JAUUVJ010000339.1 GCA_030589605.1 Candidatus Hodarchaeota archaeon
ATAATACCTTCTATTATTAATGAGTATTTTATCTGCAAGTCTTTTTATTTCATCAGAGTTATCGCTACAAATATTCTTCATTTTTCGTGACCCGATATTGTGGATTAAAGTAACTTCATGCTTTTTTAAAGCCAATTTGATTTATAAATAACATTTTACAAATTATTTACCTTTCTTGGATCAGAAAAGATTACTAACTTTATATAAACAGTATTATTGTAACATTTTAAAAATTCCCTAGGGAGAGTAAGAAAAAAGAAACTAGAATAAGTTCTTCCTGATAATTAATTCAATTTTAGAGTGAGAACATGAGAATGAGAGTTTGTTGTCAATTACCACCGAATAAATTCAGGGGCTTGTAGCTAGCACGACCCCATGACTCAACGAGACAATCGTTTCAGTTAAAGGAAGTACCGCTACATTGGGGCTATTGACGGAAGCCCTCCCGATTTCAGCTTTACCAAAATCGGATAGGGTACGGGCAGCATTCAAGTCAGCATTGAGTTCGAACCAGCATTCACGACAGAAAAAGTGGGATTGGGAGAGGCGATTACTTTTTGAAATATACCCACATCGGGAACATCTCTGAGAAGTGTACAGAGGGTTGACGTACAAAACGGTCTTACCAACTTTTTCAGCACGCTCAATAATAAATCGCTCTAGTTGATAATACGACCAGTTACCAAACTGTCTACGAACTTTTTTATTGACTTTATTCTTCTTTTTGCTCTGCTGTTTGATGCCACGAATATTTTCTAATACAATACAATTATAGGGCATGTTACAGACCCATTTTGCTATCTTGCGGTTCTCATCAGTCATAAACCGTCTCTCTCGACCACTTACTTGCTTTAACTTACGTTTAGCTGATCGAGTGCCTTTTGACTGAAGCTGTTTCCGCAATTGTTGATATTTCCACTTGACCCCAAGAATATGGTTGGTGGAATAAAAGCTGTTATTCGAACAGACCGCTATTCGTTTGATACCACGGTCAACTCCAAGGAAAGAGGAAGGTTCTTCCACGGGGACATCGGATATCTCCATCGTTAAATGAGCGATAATTTTCTTCCTTCTTTTGTTGAAATAAAGGGTTAACGAGGTGATTCTCCCTTCAAGGTAACGTTGAAAATATTTGGAGACGATTAATGAATACTTCTTCCGACCTGTAAGCGTACTAATGGAAATTTTCCCACTCTCTAAAAACGGGGTGAATGTCCGTTGATTATACCGAACACCACTGAAAAGTCTCTTAAGAGGCCTTTTATGTTTAAACTTCTCCCTTTTGAGCATGTCTGAAGCCATGTCTCTAGCGCATTGGATTAATGAAGATTGTAACTTTGGATACTTTTCACGAAGGTCTCGATACGAGAGTTCATGGAGTCTGTTCTTGTCATATGTTTTTTTTGCCCACCCAATGTCGATTACTCGTTGGACAGCCTCATTATAGACCCTGATGGTTTCTAGTAGGTCTGAATCGGCTGGTAGTGGACATTGAATGGTACGTTGCATTGTTGGTTACTAACCAGTCATATCAGTATTTAACTTTTAATTAGACCTTACTCCAACTATCTGTCCTTTCTTTTTTAGTTAGCTTGTTCCCTGTTCTACCTCTTCGCTCTAGTCCCCCATGTTCCCTAAGAGGTCTTACTTTTATTACTTTAAGGGTTTTTTATCGCAATTCCTCTCCCGAATGAATTCGGGAGTTTCTTTACGAGTACAAATATGAAGAAAAATCTAATTTAATAAGCTGTTTTTGTTAATTTTGGATTTATCACCAGATTTTACTGAAATTATGTCTATTTTCTAATATAATTTTTTTTCCTATTTGTAGGTGATTTGGGTCTGTATTCGAGAGGATTAATTTCTTCTCAATTGAATCAATTTGTTTAGAAACAATAATACCAGTAACATAGAGCGGGACTCTTTCATTAAAACGCTTTTTAGTTTGGTAATAGTCTTCAATACTATTACAGACGTAAATAAGAGGTATATTTGGAAATTGACTAGGATAACTTTCACAAAAGACGACATCAATTTCAGATGGAAGATCACGAAGCAAAGAAGGAATTTTCCTACGTTCATCAGTTGATTGAAATGTTACTGTCTCATAAGGTGTATTAGAAATTATTGTGGTAGCTTTAGTATTTCTGAGAGCAACCGAATCTTTATGTTCAGGATCAAGATCAAATTTATGACTACTAAACTTGATTATAGCAACATTATGGCCTGCGTCAACAAAAGTATTTGTAAGATACCTGGTAGTAGTCGTTTTACCTGTATTTCTTGAACCTACAATTCCTACCAAGTACTTATCCATAAATTAAAGATCCACTCTCTTATACCATAAAATCTTCTTGCATTCAAAGAAAATAAAATATTGCGTAAATTAATGCTCCACCAAAGACAATCAACCCGCCTAATGTGCCTCCTATGACAGCTAAGATGGCTGAGAGCAAAATCCAGATAAGAGTATCTTCTGAATGTGGTTTTTGGTGAACTGTTGCAACTAAGATAGCTATTCCACAAACAATTGTAACTAAACTGAATAGAAAAGCTAAATTATTGTTTAAATCAATAAAATTAACTAAAAAATGAGTATCGGGAACAACTTCGCGGAGTAAAGCATCTACTCCTATTATAATCATGAATAGACCGCCAACGGCTACAATTAGTACTCCGATTATCGTGCAATATCTATGCCATTGAGTTTTGTATCTTCGTTTGGGCATTTTTCTATCTCTTCTATATATAAAATTTTCATAAAAAACATTATTGGATACTAAAAAACCTTCTATAGTTAGTAATAGTTAATTCAGTAGTTTTTATTGATACTTTTTTAGCTTTGTGAGTTATTGTTTATTATCAATAATTTCAAAAAAACATTCTTAATCCTTTTTTTTTAAGATGATTCGGAATAATAGAAGTACCTGGGAAACTTATTTTATGCGAATTGCCCTACAAGTCGCAACACGAAGTACATGTAGCCGTAAACATATAGGAGCTGTAATTGTACGCGATAAAACTATACTTTCAACGGGGTACAACGGAAGTATTCGTGGTTTACCTCATTGTGATGAAGGTGATCATCTCATGGAAAATGGCCATTGTGTTCGCACTGTACATGCTGAAGCTAATGCGATTGCCCAAGCAGCAAAAAATGGTATCAGGTTAGAAGGTGCTGAGATCTATATAACTGCATCCCCTTGTTGGACATGTTTTAAATTGTTAGCTAATGCTGGAATTATTAAAATTAACTTTGGTGAGTTCTATCGTGATGAAAGGATATTTGAAGCAGCTAAAATGGCAAATATCGAACTGAAACACCATAAAATAGATAATGATGAATAGTTTCATAAATTAGGCTTGAAAACAATGAACTAATTTACAATTCAGGAGTACCCCCCCCAAAGAAAAAAAAAGAGAAGAAAGATAAATCTTTTCTAATATTATTCTCTATATTATTGATTCAAAAATTCAGGGAGTATATCTCTGAAAATATTGAATTCGTTTTTTCTGATTTTTACGACCTTTTTTTACAATTGATCTTCTCTTCTGGGTTTTTGTTCTTTTTTGTGATGAGGGTTGTGGAGATCTTTTGTTTTGTGTTTTCTTTAAAGGTGGTTTTTTTTGAGATAATCGTTTAGCTTTAATGGATGTTTTTTTCTTATTTTTCTTCTCTATTGGTTTTTTTTGTAATGATTTAGGAGGCTTTTTTTTCGATAAAAGCTTTTTTTCTGATGAACCAGAGGCTGTTTGCAGCCGCTTTTTCTTTTGTAAAAGCTTTTTTGTTCGTTCTTTTTCCTCCTCAAAGTATTGGGTCGCGATATCTACTTCCGTGCGACCCCGTTTGTTTCTTCTTGAGTGTGCGGTCATTGAAATCACCTGGGGTCATTTTCGAGAATATCTATTAGGTCTTTATCTCGAAAGATTGTCAGTGTCTGTCCCTAAGGAGTAAACGGTAACATTTTGGAGTCGTTATACAGTTCTCCTAAGGAGGAGCCGGATTAGAATTTCACTATTGGCCAATATTGCGAAAGTTTGGGAACTACTCGGTTCTTGATGACTATAGTTTAATTAATTCCGAAAGCATACTTACTTATGCATCTAAACCTGATCTAGTTATAAGTTATAAATATAGTCATCTTTTTATCAGATTCTCTTTGTCAACTGTTGTATGATTAATGGCGTTATAATGAAACTTCAGGTAAATATACACGTTATAGTTTTTTAAGATTAACTAATCGAGCAGAAAAATGTTTTACAAAAATACATTACATAATCATTTTATTGATTATTAAATTATTTCCGAAAAGGGTTAACATATGGTAAAATTCAAGGTTATTTTTTTTAATGCGGGAGGAACATTACTACAATTAAAGGGTACTACACTACCAAGGTTATATTCCCGTAATCTATCCAAAATACTAAAAAGAGAAATATCTTCTCAAACAGTATATGAAGCTTTTCAAAAAGCAGAGGAATGGAGGCTTATACGTAAGGATTGGTCGTTATTCACTGATTTGGATCAACGAAAATATCAAAATGCATTCTATAATTATCTTGGAATTACTAACAGAAAAGAGATTAATGGAATTGAATCTGAGCTAGCTGAAAAACTAGAGATGGATTTCGTTCTGAATAAAGGTGTAAGGAACCTCCTTCGAAAACTCAGTTCACAATACCAACTAGGATTAATATCAAATTGGGATGAATCGTTAACTGATTTAATGGAAAGTTTTGGGGTATCAGATTATTTTGAATCAATAACAATTTCAGGTGATATTGGTATAAGTAAACCTGATCCTGAAATGTTTAGAATTGCGCTTCGTGACTTTCCTAATGTAAAGCCAAAAGAAACAGTCTATGTAGGTGATGAATATCAAAATGATATCATCCCTGCAAAAAAACTTAAGATTTTCACAGTGTTTTATGATCATGGGCCTACAGGTATGCATGGACATCCTTTTCAACCACATGTAAAAGGAGCTAGGATTAACGAATTATCTGATCTAGTTAAAGTTCTCCAATGATATTCATCATAAC
>JAUUVJ010000340.1 GCA_030589605.1 Candidatus Hodarchaeota archaeon
AACCTATTGGTTAAATTAAAAATCCTGTTAAATATATTTGTCGTGTATTCCATTATAATGAATGACTCATAGAAGATATTAGCGTTTCTACATTGTCCTGATTTCCGACGTTAATCATCCAATTTGAAATTTTGCAATCCAATTTACCCGTTGGAGAAGAGATTATGTGATTTATTGAACCGCCTTAAAAAGGCACATATTCTTCTATATAAAGTTATATGTTACGAAGTATCTTATTTAAAGGCAATTCAATGCTTTTATAAATACTTCCCGAGTTTTTGGAGCATGCGGTTACTTTTTTAAGTCAAAAAAACCTTGTCCATTACACATCGTATAGTCACAGGGCATTTTCTGTCATATGTTTTATCGATATTCAATAAACTCAAAGAAAATCTATCGACAGGAAATACCAAAAAAAATGATTAGTGCTCCCAAAAGTGAGTCTGAAGAGTACCATTTTACGTATGGCTTAATGTCCACATTTTTCATAATATACATCAGAGGAGAAAAGATGTCTAAATCAGAACGTAGTTCGTATTTTAACACAGGGTATCGTGACTGGTTTCAATCATTTCGTTACAAAAAAAGATTAAGTATTCCTATTTTCATATTAGATTATGAAACACATAGTTTATGGGAAGAAACATATGAATCATATGATGATTTCGAAAATCAGGATACAAATCGTAGATCAAACTTAGTTAATGGAATTCAGATCTTTTTTTTAGACGAAAATCAAGAAAAAAGAAAAGCGTTTCTAAGACACTCTCCTTATTTCTATCTTCTATTAGATGAAGGATTATCAAAAATTCAAATAAATCGTATAATCTTTCAAATAAAAGAGATAGGAGAAAAACAAGTAATTAATGTTGAAGCGAATCACTATTACGACGCAGGAAACCTTACTTTTCTAAATAAAGGGCTTTTTATAAAAATTATCGTGGATCATCCTAGATATGTTCCGAATTTGCGCTCAAAATGTGAATCCATAAAAGGTGTAGTCGAATGGAGAGAAGCGGATGTTTTATTTCATCACCGATGCGCAATAGATCATAATATTCACGTAGGAGCGTGGTATCAAGCTGAAATAAGTGGCAGTGAGATAAGAAGTATTTCTTCTATTCAGAATAAAGCTCCTCCTCAGTTAAGAATTCTAGCTTATGATATTGAAACTGTTTTTGAACTAACTAGGGAACCAAATCCTAATAGAGACGAAATATCGATGATTTCTCTATTTACAGGTGATGAAAACACACTCCTAGTCAATTCTACAGTTGTTGATACTAAAAATGTACGTAATTTTGATATTCTTCTCAAACCAAGTGATAGTGAACATTCCAAACCTTGGGTTGATTGGATATACTCCAAAGCTACTAATGATTTTTCTTCTGTAATCGAGCACTATTTTGTTAATGTAGTTGTTTTAAACTCAGAAAAAGAAGTATTGAATCGTTTTTACAAAATAATTAGAGAACACAAACCAGATGTCCTTGCAGACTTTTTTGGTGGTCGTTTCGATATCCCGTTCATTGCTATTCGTTCTGATAAGTATAATATATCTTTTGAAAGAGAAACAGGATTTCGAATTGTTTTTAAAAATCAGGGAAAAAGTAAAAGGATTGAAAGGAAGGATCTACACAATAATTACACCCCTGCCAGCCTTGATTATGCTGAAGGTGCAGGGATTATTCATTTAGATGCTTGGTTATTTAATGAAAAATATAGTTATTTACCAAAAAAGGATTTAGCACTAAAACCGAGTGTAGAGAAGAAATTGAAAATAATTCCTATAGGGAGAGAAGCTCTGTTTGCGATTAATGAAAAACCAGAGGAAGCAGTTGCTTATGCTGGATGTGACGGTTACATCACATGGAAATATGTGAAAGAAATTGTAATGGAATTTTTTCTATCAATGGGTCAAATGTTTCCTGTACCTGCGTCTGAGTTATTGTCTCGACGTGCTGGATCATTAGATGACTTATTAATTGACGCAGAAGATCACAAACATGGAATTATTGGAAAAAGGAAGATCCAAACTCCAGATATAATATCTTTTTCCGATAGAATTAGTATAGATTCATTGGCATATACCGGAGGTCTAGTTGAGGCTAGAAGGCCAGGAATATTCCGAAGTGACATCTACTTCGACTATGAAGTAGATAAAAACGCACTTGAGGGTTTGAAGGATACTATTCAAGATATTATCAAGAAAGAAAGCGATTTATTACTACGTAGAGTAATTAAAGACGAATATGAAAAGCAATTAGTAAATAAATTAGGAGATGTGAAAGTAAGGTATTCTGATGATCCATTGGAGTTCTTAAAGACTCTAGAGAATGAGCTATTGAAGAATGGAATATCTCGTCAAGATCTTGGGAAGAAGATGGATGATATTCGCAATATACTTGAAGAATTATCATCGATTCATGTAGAGAATATTGATAAGGTAATAGCTGAGAGTTTAAACAAGATAGACAAATTAATAGCATTAAAAGGAAAAACTCAGGTTAAAGGGGTACATGTTGATGTTACTAGTATGTATCCTTCTCAGATTCGTCAGTATAAACTTCAACCATCAGCAATAGTATCTCCTGTAATGTGTAGAACATGTGAATATGCCGAAATCGATGATGGTTGCTTTTTTGAAGGAGATTGGGTGATAAAGCTATCATCACGTCGTCCATGTCGTTTCAAAGAAAAAGGATCAGAAAAATGCGATCCTTCAGTTTGTACAAGTAATAATGAGGTAAAGTGTAAGAGATACGAACCTCTTGTATATGGTGTAAACAATTCGCAGGAAGTTTATACATTCAATAAAAAAGAATCAGAAGTTTATTTGTTAAAGAATAATGGAAAGTTAGAGAAAGTTTCAAGAGACCAAACTTATCTTGGAGGAAGTACCACACATGATCCTTATATCTCGTTGCAGCATTGGTTACTTAATTCTATCGAGGCTACTCACCTTTCTACAAAATTGAATCAAAATCATTTTGATATATTTGAGGATCAACCTGATGATTTCAAATTACCTTCAACTTCTTATATGAGCATTGATGTTAAAACAAAGAAAATAACTGTTTTACTTTCAGTCAAATCTAGAGTGTGTCAAAAATCGTATAACTTTGTTGCTAGGATTATGGATGATTTTTTTAACACTCGTATAAGACATAAATTTGAAGCTCAACGATTAAAGCAGGTAATAAAACGAAAAAAATCTCAAAATGAACCTGTGCCAGCAGAATTATTACGTCAACAAAAATTTCATGATAGTACACAATTAGGAATGAAAGTTCCGCTGAACAGTATATATGGCCTTCTTGGCATGAAAGCAGGGGTTAGAAACGCCAGTACACCGTGTGCTGGAATCACAACTAAGTTATCAGCCGATTTAATTCATTGGGCTGCTAATGAACTTGAAAAAATTGGTCTAGTGGCTGAACTCGATACTGACGGAGTTTGGTTATGGGTTCCTAAGTTATTTCCTCTTTCTTTTCCGGTTCAAATTGTGAATCCTAATCAACAATCAAAATCGAGTGTTTTTAACATTAGCCTTATTGATAAAATCCTTAATGAGAAAGTAGATAAAATTACTCGTAACGATAATTACTGGAATAATGATGGTACAGAAATTGTAAGAACAAGTAAGAGTCTTATTAAATTCGAGCAAGATGGACCATATGATTTCCAATTTGTAATGGGGAAGAAGAAATATATTTTGTATAATTATGATAATAAAAATAAGGAATGGGAAGAAAAAGAATTAACTGGATTGGAATCAAAAAGAGCCGATTTCTCAAAACTCCAGAAATATTTTCAAGAAAGTTTAATCAAGGCATACCTGGAGCAATATAACCCTGATGAACCAATTAAATTGGCTCAACTTTATCAAAATGCGATTAAAACAGCTGAGAAAATTCGTAATAAGATGTTAGAAGGCAAATTAGATCCAAGTTTCTTTGTAAAGCCCAAAGCAATTAATAAACCATTACGGTCTTATAAATCAAAACTGCCTCAGGTATCAGCTGCTTATATTCTGAAAGATCTCGGTTTTTCGGTTGAACCTGGTACACGTATTCAAATGTTGAATTTAAAGGGGAATCATGTGATTCCAAGTCAAATTTTTGACTTTCCATTCAAAAAAATCAAAGAAGTTCTAATAAAGCATGCCATATGCACTCTTGAGTTTATGGTTGGCGATCTGTCTTCAAAGGATGATCTCAGAAAGTTAATTGATGTTAAACAATATGAATCAGATATTTTTGGACCAGGGCGCATTTACGATCGTATGATCCGTTATCCTATGGAGATTCAAAATGTCACAAAGCAAGCTCAAAAAGAATTAGATATTAGGGGAATCAAAAGAAAGATCCAAGAACGACCAATAGAAACAAAAAATAGAAGTCGAACTATCGAAAAAACAGCAAATGTAAATAAAGAAGAAGGACAGTTTACGAAAACTAGAAAATTGAAAACAAGAAGGCTTTATCAGAAGGAAGAAAGGAAAAAGAAAGAAAAACGAAAAAAAGGTACAAAGAAAATTAAACGAGTACCGAAGAGTTTAGAATCATTATTTCAAATAAACAAAGAACCAATCATTCAACCTACAACAAGTACCAAAAAGAAGAAAACTAAGAAAATACAAAAGAAAACTAAGAAACCTGAAGTTACTATTGCTGAAAAGAAAACAATTGATGATAAAAATACGTCTTCAACTTCTCATTTTAACGACAAAATAAACATTAGTGATGAAGAAACAGGAGATAGATCTCTCGTATCATCAGACGAACTACGAGAATTGGAAACCCAGAATATTTTTTCCAATGGATCAGATAATAATAATAATGACAATGAATATGAACTAAATGAGGGTACTGAGGAAGAGGGAAGAGTAGTATGTTCTGAATGTGGAGCTTTCGTTGATTTGGATGAAATTACCGATGAGGGGTGTAGATTTTGTGGAGGTAATATTCTAGTTACATAGGGATCTATTTAGTAGGTATTTATTTATATATCAAATTTTGCATATACCGCGAGTGT
>JAUUVJ010000256.1 GCA_030589605.1 Candidatus Hodarchaeota archaeon
ACTAGAAAAAAAATTATTATAAAAGGTAATTCTGGAATATTTGTTGATGTTGGAATTGTTGAACCAAATAATTCAGCGCTTTTAAATAAAAATGAATTGAAAAACATACTCAAAAACTCTTAGAATGTAATTTCTATTATTTTAAAATAGTATATTATTATAGGTATAAGAATCATTATATTTCAAAAAAAATGTTCTAAAGAATATAAAAGAATTAACAAGAAAGGATTTAACTCCTATTTATTTTCTATCATCATTCTTTTACTTTCAATTGCAAATGAAATACCTGATGACGATTTCTCACTTAAAAAAGCTTTATTTGGTTAGAATTTAGTTAATTTCAACATTGAAAAAAAATATATCATCTGTAAATAAGAAGATTAACTGCAATTTATCTCCGTGTAATCGTTGCGGGGGTCGCCCAGCCAGGTCAAAGGCGTCAGACTCAAGACCTAACGTGAACTTATAATAGGTCGGGAAATCTGATATCGTAGGATTTCGAGGGTTCAAATTTCGATGAATTCCCTTCTTCGAATGAATATCCCTCCCCCCGCATTAAGTTTTTGTTCTAAAAACCATATTTCTGATTTATCTTTGCCTATTAATACTCACTTAAGGACTTATACAATCAATTAAGAAGTGATTCGTTTTTAATCAGCTTCTCTTTTTTGTTCTTCTATTTTGGAATACGACCTTTTCGTGGTCCAGTTCTACGAGCTGCAATTAACCCAACTTTTCTTCCTGGAGGGGCATTTCTGGACACAGTAGTTGGTTTACCAGGACCTTGATGGGCTCCACCGCCATGTGGATGACTCACTGCATTCATAGCTACTCCTCTAACAACTGGGAACGCTTTGTGTCCTTTTGCTCGCATGAATGCTCGTTTTAATCCAGCTTTTAAAAAAGGACGATCTTGACGTCCACCTGCTGCGACCACTCCAATCATAGCTCGAGCATCATTATGAATGGTTTTTGTTTTCCGAGAGGGCAATTGAATTACTGTACCTTCTTTTGATTGGCTATTAATTTGACCATGAGTACCTGATGATCGGCATAGTGTTCCTCCATCACCAGGACGCATCTCAACATTGCATATCCACGTACTTTCAGGAATATTTCTAACTGGAACAATATTCCCCACTTGTAACAATGCTTTTTCACCCTGTTGGAGCTTTTGACCAACATAAACTCCTTCAGGCGCAGGAAGAAAACTTTCATCCCCATTATCGTATTTTATTAACATTAGAGGAAGCCCTCTTCCTCTTTCATGTACAAAGTCAATTATTGTATATTCAATTACTCCAGTTCGTTCATCTTCCGTAAGAGGTAAATAACGTGCTTTTCCTTTTCTTCGATGTGATAATGCACGAAATACTGGTGAGCCTCGACCTCGGCGTTGTACTAATATTCTTTTTCCCATTATAATCACCTGTTTAAATAATTCCTACTTCAGTCGCTAAATCCAAGGCACTATGTTCTGGAGATAGTTTGATGAAAGCTTTCTTTTTCCCTTGAGGAGTAATAAGAGTGTTAATTTTTACTACTTTAACTTTGTAGAGCTTTTCAAACGCATTTTTTATCTCGTGTTTAGTAGCACGACGATCCACGATAAATATTAATGCATTTTCGTACATATTATCCATTTTGTTGAAAGCTGCTTCTGTTATTAATGGATACTTGACTATATCCTGAGGTTGTCTAAATTTCAGTTCAATTTCACCTCACTATTAGAATTCATATTCAATTATTTATTATAATATTATTCTCGCAAATACTCAATTGCGGATTTAGTCCAAATTGTTAGGCGTCCTGCATGTGTTCCAGGAGCTAGATGCTCTGTATTTAGCTGATCCACTAATATTATATCAACACCAGGTAAATTTTTTGCTGCGTTTCTTATGCCTTCATCATGTCCAATTACTACCAATACTGATTTCCCTGTTTTATATTTTCTCCCACGCATCTTCCCTTTTCCTGATCGGACTTGGGAATTACGTCTTTTGGCTTTGGCTAAATCATAAGATAAACCTAGGTTTTTGAAAGTAGATTCCACTTCCTGAGTTTTCTTCAATGATTCTAGATCATCACTTACTATTAGAGGTAGGAATTGAACATCTTCTATGATATGACCCCGTGATTCTACAAGTATTACGTTTCCAGTTGTAGCAATGGCAGATTTCCTTGCTAATTGTTTTTCTTTTCTATTTACTTTCTCTTGGAAATTTTGTTGCCCATCTGGAGGATGTGTTCGTCGACCTCCAACTGTAAATGGAATAAAGGCACCTCGACTTGCAGAATGTGTTCGTGAACCTTTAACTCTTGGAATTCGTGCAGCTCCTCGACCTGTTCCCCAGCTTTCTGCTGTTGTTTTTTTTCCAGCTCTTGGATCAACACCATAAGGAATCTGTCGATTTCTTCTGCTAGCTAATACGGTGCGTTTGATAACATCAGGACGAAACAAAGCTGCAAAAATTGAACCAACATCAATTTTCTTGATTTCCTTTCCTTTTAAATTATAAATTGGAATTTTAGAGGCACTCATTTTTTATCGCCAAATAATCATTAATTTTTTGCAGAGGTACTGATATAAGTTATCTGTATATCCTCTATGTCTGTAGGTTTCGATCTAATTGGATCTCTCAATCTAACAAGGCGTTTCACAGATCCAGGGAGACTACCACGGAGTAAACAGTGTCTTCCAACCTTCCCATACCGTTTAAACCCATTAACAGGAGTAACTTCATCACCATCGTCTCCTATTTTTAGAATCATTTTATTATGCTCAGTTCGGGCAAAATATCCAAGTTGACCAGCTCGAGGAACTGTCCACATAACCCTTGCTGGATGCCATGGCCCTATACATCCAACAACTCTCCTTCCTTTCCGAGTTTTTCTTGGAAGAATTTTTATACCATGTCTTTTCACAGGTCCAGCAAATCCTTTGCCTTTAGTAGTTGATGTAACATCCACAAGATCAGTTGGTTTATAAACGGCGTCAAGATTGATTTGTTTTCCAAGTTGTTTAAGAGCATAGTCCAACGCTTCTGGGATTGACCCTCCTACTTTGATTTCTAAGATATCAGGAGATTTCTGCGATAAACCCGCTTCTTTTGGCAAAGTGTGAACCAAAACACGAATTTCTTTCACTTCAGCGATTATTTTTCGAACATCAGCGATTTTTTGATCCTGATCTTGATCTTCTTTTGGTAATTTGATTCTTCGGCTTAGATCTTTCGAAGTATTCTTTCCCCAAATCTGGGTTAAAACTCGTCTTGTTTTAGTTATAGAATCATTGATATAAACACGAAATGCAAATACAATTATTGGGGGAGTTTCTATAATAGTAACAGGTATAAATTGTTCCTGTTTGTAAAACGGAGAACTTTTATCGGTGTTTACCATGCTAATATGTGTCATTCCAGCCTTATATCCAGCATAACCCAAGAGTCTAGGTTCTGGTGAGTTAGGCCATGTTCTCCATCGCGCAGTATGTCTTCTCGCTCTTTTTCTCCGATAACCTAAAGATCCACGATGTGGGGCGTGTTTTTTACGATGACCCAAATTTTTAACTCTCCTATGTATTGTAATTATAAGATGTTATTGTACTAAACACAGTTCTGAATAGCACAAGCGCATACCAGTCTGTACACGACAGTTATCACGTTTTTCAATAACCGATTTAAACCCTCCGTACTTTATTATTTGAAAGCGTATTGTTTCTGTTTCATTGTTTAAAAAGTTTCCAACAAAATTAGTCTTATTAAATGGATTTATTGCAATGAATTTTTAAACTAATTAACAAATGAAACCAGATTACTCTTTACAGTTTACTAACTAACTTTATCTTCACAATTAGTTAGTAACCTCTTTATATGAAAAACCAAGCAAATATTGCTTAATTCTTCTTAGAAACCTTTCGTTATCAGTACTCATTGAGTAATTTTGACTGAAACCCTCAATTAAGTTATCATATTAGTATCAGACTTTAATAGGGAAAAATACTTTTGCTAGATGTAGAACCTACAATTGTAAAATATAAAACAAAATTATTAAAAAACAATTTTTCGTTCAATCACTAAGCCTTTTTGTGGAAATGACTCATAATGTCATCTGATCAAAAATCTGTTGAAGATGAAAGAGAACTGCCAATATTACATATCGATATGGAAAGTGCATCAATAATCATTACAAATCCTATTGCTCAAGAGATTTTTGAAAATGGTTACTTTGGGCAATGGACAAACGAGAATTCTCTTAAATTAGAACCAGAAGAATTACTCCTTTTATTGGATCGAGGTCGAATAGAAATACATGATACAATAAAAAAGATAAAATTGACTTCATCTAAAATTGTTTCTCATTTCTCCCGTAAAAGCAAAGGTTTTTGGAGCCGTTACTTAGTTTATAAAGACCTTAGGAATAGAGGATATGTTGTTCAGATGGGTACACAAATAACAGCTCCTTTTAGAATATACCCTAGGGGAGGAAAACCAGGTGAAGCCGTAAGCAAAACGGTAATTTTTCCGATTTCAGAGGGGGAAGACCTTGACCTTAACTTCTTAAATCAAATAGTAAATCAATCAAAAATTGATAGAAAGAAGTTATTATTGTCTGTTATAGATCGTCTTGGAGATGTTACTTACTATCAAGCCTCAGAATTAATACTCCAACCAAATGAACTTGAATATGAATATCGGGATGAGTTGATTAATACCAAAAAACCGAATAATAGTGAAGAATAATGGAAGAACGGTATTCCTTAATGCTAGATGAAAATTTATTTATCCCAGATACTTCTGTTATTATCAATGGAGGATTAAGAAACCTTATCAAGACAAAAAAAATCGAATCAAGCTCAAAAATTCTTATTCATACATCTCTAATTTCAGAATTAGAACATCAAGCCAATACTGGCAATAAAGTGGGAATTGAGGGATTTTCTGAACTAATTGAACTTAGAAAAATATGTGAAGAATCAAACATATTTTTTACATATGGAGGACGAAGACCTCGTTTAACCGAAATCAAACTAGCTCGAAAAGGAGAAATTGACGCGATAATCCGCGATTATGCGTGGAAAAATAATGGTATACTTGTTACATCTGATAGGGTTCAGAACTTAAGTGCAAAATCTTTTGGGGTTGAAACACTATTTGTTCAACCTAAAATAAAAACTCAAAACAAATCATTGATGATAGAAGAATATTTCAAGGAAGAAACAATGAGTATTCACTTAAAACAAGGAGCTCCTGCATATATTAAACAAGGAACACCTGGTAATATCCGTTTCACAAAAGTTTCTGAAATTATTTTATCTAAAGAGTATATCATGGGGTTAGCGGAAGAAATTGTTGAGAAAGCTCAAGTTTTTGAAGATACTTTCATCGAAATTGATCGTCCTTTATCTACTATTGTTCAATACGCTGATATGAGGATCGTTATTTGTAAACCTCCTTTTTCGGATGGATATGAAATAACTGCTGTTAAGCCTCTAGTAAAACTTACGATTGAGGATTATAAACTTTCAGATACCCTCTATAATCGTTTAAAAGATAAAGCAGAGGGAATACTTGTTGCGGGAAGTCCAGGTGCGGGAAAAACTACCTTTACTCGAGCTTTAGCCCTATATTATGAACAAAAATCAAAAATAATTAAAACTATTGAATCTCCTCGTGATTTAGATCTCAAACCTGAGATCACGCAATATTCAAAGAATTTTGGAGATCATACAGAAATTCATGATATTTTACTGTTGTCACGTCCAGATTATACTATCTATGATGAAATTAGAGATACAGCAGATTTTAAACTATATACAGACCTTCGTCTTGCTGGAATTGGATTAATTGGAGTTATACATTCAAGTACAGCAATAGACGCTATTCAGAGATTCATTAGCAGATTAGAGCTTGGAGTAATCCCTAGCGTTCTTGATACAATTATTTATATTGAAGCAGGACAAATTGGTAGAGTTCTTGAAGTAAAAATGACAGTAAAGGTACCTTCTGGTTTGGTAGAAAGTGATCTAGCTAGACCTGTTATAGAAGTCAAAGATTTCGAAACTGGGGAAGTAGTTTATGAAATGTACACTTTTGGGGAACAAACAGTTGTCATCCCACTAGAAGAAATCAATTTAAATAGTATGAAGATAGATGCACGAACAATTCAGGATATAACAGAGGAGATAGAAAAGTTTACAACCCAACCTGTTGTATTGATTCCAAAAGATCGATATGGAAGGAGATATGAAATTCAATGTAACCAAAGAGATATTCCTCTGATACTTGG
>JAUUVJ010000261.1 GCA_030589605.1 Candidatus Hodarchaeota archaeon
GTATCAAAAATAACAAAACAGCTTGAAAAAAGGTCTCTTCTAGCAAAGACTATCTCAATAAAAATACGTTTTGAAGGATATATTACATACACTCGGAGTTATAGCTATTCAAGTTATCTCATAGATGAGCCGACTTTTTTTAATCAAGCGATGAGATTATTGGATGAATTTCGTGTTACTACAAAAAAAGTAAGATTAGTTGGGGTACGGTTATCAGGATTAAAAAGCAGGAAAAGGCAGCTTTCATTGTATTCATTTATTAATTAGAAATATTTTTTAAGAATCATTGTAAGATTGATGATTTAATAGTACTTTCAAGGATAATATCTGTAGAACAATAATTTCTCTATATCAGTGTTTGATGATTTCAGTATTAGTAATAAAAGAAATGAGTTTGAATTTTGAGTTACTTACTTTCGAATCCATTAAGGTAGTCAATATTACTATAGAATAATTAGATATTATTGTGAGTGCAATTTGATATCAGAACCACAAATTCAACTTTTAAAAGCAGAATATGAACAGCTAGACTCGGAGGACTATTCAGGAGTCTTTCGACTTGTTACAAAGATTGTTCGTTATTTTTTAGATAAATCAAGACCAGGAATATTATTAGGCCTTGTCGAACTAGGATATTCTCGAGGTAATTTTGTAGGTGGATTTCATCGAGTAGGTACTAATGAAATTTATTTAAATCGTTCTGCACTTCGAATTATGCGTAATGACTCTTCTGATAATTACTATAAGGCATATATTTTTCACTTACTTCTTCATGAATATTTACATTCGTGTAATATTATTGATGAAGCGAAAGTTCGGGAATTGACTAAAAATATCTCATTAGTTTTATTTGGTAATCGTCATGCAGCTGGAAAAATCGCAGTCTTTGGATTGGACGCATTTTTTCCATATTCATTTAAGGAAGATCAGTATTCTCCCACTAGATCAGAATTGGCGAATCCTGAATTTGTTTTGTTGAAACATCGTGCCAGTGAACATACGTACATTTAATTATAAGAATTTAAATTACTAAGACATGATATTTTCGTAATTCTTTAGTAATTGGATTGCTGCTTCAGCCATAATTGCAGTACCCAAATATAGGACTGAATCATTAATATCAAAGTCAGGTGCATGATGTTTTCGAGGGGGGTTAAGTGCTGTACCTAAATAAAAATAAGCACCAGGAATAGAATTCAAAAATACTGAAAAATCTTCAGCTCCCATTCCTAATCCACCTGTAACTACCTTTTCAGGTGGTAAAAATTTAAGTGCTACATCCTGCAGTAATTTAACTAGCTTAGAATTATTATCAATAGACCGAAAACCTTCAACTATCCTAAGTTCATATTTACCACCAAAGTGGGAAGCAAGTTGAAATGCTTTTTCTAGATCTTCTTTCAGTTGGGTTCTAATATCAGGATCTAAGGAACGAATAGTACCTGCTAGTTCAACTTTAGAAGGAATGATATTAGCTGCTGTTCCTGCATGAATTTTGCCAAATGAAATAACACCAGGTTCAAGTGGATCAATGCGTCGGCTAATAATTCCTTGTACCGCGTTAATCACCTGAGCTGTGATAAATATTGGATCTATCCCTTCATGAGGATAAGCACCATGACAACCTTTGCCATAAATTTTACCATAGAAAGTATCCACTGCCGCAGAAAAGTAACCCTCTTTTATCTGAAAAGTTCCAGGTTCTAGTTCTGCATGAACATGTTGGCCAATAATGACGTCTACACCTTCAAGAACTCCATCTTTCATCATAGCATCCGCTCCACCAATCCCATCTTTATCTTGACCTTCCTCATAAGGTTGAAAGATTAATCGAATTTCTCCCTCAGGAAGAATTTCTTTTCTCTTAGCAAGAATCGTAGCAGCACCAAGCAGTATAGCTACATGAGCATCATGTCCACATGCATGCATAACTCCGTTATTTACAGATTTATATTCTGTATCATTTTTAGAGTCCTGAATAGGAAGTGCGTCCATATCAGCTCTAAGAGCAATACATGGATTTCCAGAACCTATAGATGCGACGACACCGGTTCGGCCTACATTTTGTGTTACCTTTAAACCCAATTCTTTAAGTTTTGAAGTGATAAACTCAGCTGTGTTTATTTCTTGGAAACCCAATTCTGGATTGGCATGAAGATGACGTCTCCATTGAATAATCTTTTTCGATAGAGTTTTACTATCTTCTAAAATTGAGGTCATATGTGATTTGTCCAGCATTTTAGGAATAATTTCAAGATAAGATTTTTTAAACTTTTAGGGAGATATAATTAAATCAGATTAATTTATTATCAAAAGGAGCGATTAATAATGAAAAAACTCGGAGGATTAGCTAAAGGAGCTGCTAAAGATGCAATGACGACTACTCTCAATACTGTCGTTAAAGAACTCATTAAGGAAAGTGGTGCTAAAGAAATAGCAAAAGAACAATTACTTGAGGTGGGTAAAAAAATTCTAGGGGATAAAAATGTTCCAACAAAACAAAAAATTCAGAAAGAAATACTTAAGACATTAATCAAGAAAGAACTCGGGTTGTAATCAATCAAAGAACCAAGCTGTCCAAAAGGTGTGATCATATCATTCTCAAATATCTTTTTATTTGATTTTGTAATGATCGTTGCGGAGTATCTTTTAAAGGAGCGGGAATAAGTTCATCCTTTTTTCAGATACAAATTTTTATTCTAAATCAACTGAAGATAATACTATTAACTGTAGTAATTTACAAATATTAAAATGCTACAGCGCAAATTCCATTCCATTTATCCTAGACAAATTTTGCTCAAAAAAAAGGAAGAAGGAAGAACTATCTTATGTAGTAGAATGGAGATTATTTCCCTCTTCTTAAGGTTAAGTTGAGCCCAGCTAAACCTAGGAGAGCCAAAAATACAGCAATCGGATCAAGGGGAGTGAGATTAATAGTGGATGAACTGATAGTTGTTGAGCTTCCTGCTGATGATGGTTGTGTTGGTCCAGTAGGATGTGGATTCATACCCCAAATGGGTGAATAATGGTTGATCCCCATTTCTTGATAACCCCATTCGTATCCAAAAAGAAGCTGACAATTGACTGAATCGTTGATCATCTGAGCGTCGGCTTGGATACCCATTTGAGAGTCAATTACATCGTAAGCACCTGCGATGATACCTGCAACTGCAGTATTACCTGATTTAACGACTTTAAAGAAAACATACGTAAGCGTAGCGCTAGGGATCCAGTTACCACCTCCTACAGCAGAAGGATTATGACCCATATTAGCTTCATTGTAGTAGGGGTTGATTAGCAACTCAACGGAATTAGATTTAACGTATTCATACATCATGTAAGGTCCGCTAGCAACAATAGGAGTAGTACCTGTATTGGTTGCATCAGTTTTCCAGTTGGCCAAAGGAATTAAGCTCATTTGATGTTCTGGTAGGATTTCTATATCAAAGAGTACGGTTTCTACATAGGCATAGACTTCGGGTAAGGTGAAAATCACTTGATAGTCATTTGTACCTTTTGTTACACATCTGAATTTACCATCAGAACCAGTAGTATTTCCTAAAATGTTATACAAGGTACCTCTGCTAGGGGAACGTAAAGAAGCGTTGAGGATCGCATGATAGGTAAAAACAACGTCATCAGCGGTAATAGGTTGTCCATCACTCCAGTAGTTGTTTTGACGGAGGTTAACTGTCCAGGTCTTATAATCTGCTGAAACAGTCCAGTCGTTAGCTAACCAGGGGTAGGCATGAGAAAGATTGTAATCGCCTCTTCTTCGAGCTAGTGCCACAAGGGTGTTAGAGAAGATGATTTCATCATAATAGCTGTTTGATAGCTGTGGATTGAAATCGACATAGTCACCTGGTTGAGCAATAGTACATGTAGTTTGAGAACCAATAGTCCAGTTACTGATCGATTGTTGGATACCATGGAAGACATCAAAGCCTATTAATTGAGCGTCCAGAGCCCAAAGTTGGATTTCTTGTCGGATAATGATGGTTGGAACATTATCATAACACCATTGCTGATATTCTTTCAATAAGACAGTACGCTTATTTGAATCCATTTCTTTATAGACATTAGTCCATAAAGCGGTGATGTTTGGATAAGCACCATTGGTTCTTGGTCCAGTTGTAGCCCAAATACCTGAGGTAGCGGGACCATCTTCAATCCAGTAACAATTTCTTGATGGGGGGAATGTATCTTTATCATAGTATTCTTTGTATGTTGGGTCAGGACTAGCGTCGTAACCGACAAAGAACATATCATAACCACCATTTTCATAGTCATATCCAGTACCGACTGGGTCAAGGAATATACGGGGCATAATAATATCCCAGTTCCACCATTTGATGATAGAGTCAATTCCGATTTGGTTTAAAGAATAGGAGGTCAATGCAGCCCATTGACTTCTAGCGGTATTTGTAGTTGGAGCTACAAGTGTTATCTTGAAATAGGGTTCAGCAGTTGCTTTAGTTGTTTCGTTTGTTGCTGCAAGATTTTTATCATATAAATAGCCAAATACATCTACTAAAAGACCAGAAGCTGTGGTCGTATTATATTCACGAGCAGCAATAGATGCTTCATATACACCAACGAAGTTAACCCCTATAGGGGAAGCAATTGCTTCAGCATATCCTAAATGCAATCCTTGAATGATTTGTTCTCGAGGAATACAATAATCCATAGCTTGACGAATTTTTTGTCGGTCATTGCTATTCAAATTATCGTAATACCATGTAGAACCTTGATTTTTCCAGGGTACTTCACCTATTACAGGGGTGGAAGGGAAAGTTACAAACAGGCTAAAAATAATAAAGGAAATTATGCTTACTAGTAAGGTTGTTTTTAATTTACGCATTTTATTGATTCTCACCTTTTAACGATTTCTAGAATTAAAGAAGTAGAAGAAGATGTAATAATAATAGCACTTTTTGCATATTTGTAGAATTTTGACACATTCAGAACCCTCTCAGACCTAACTGTAGTATTTATTGCTTAACAATGAGAATTCATCTATTATCGTGTAAGATTATTAATAATAGATAGGCACTTTCTTTAATTTATATATTAAGCAATGATCGATAATAAAGTAACAGTACTATAGCTGGATTTATATTTCTTTCCAAAATCGATAAAGCCTATTACATCAAGATTAGTGGTTACGATAATGCTTATTATAAAAGCGATACAGTTTGACTATAAGTGCTGGAGTAACGCAAAAAAGGATGATAGGAATTATCATGGGGAAGAAATAAAAAATATAAGTGCATGATTGGTGAATTTGATTTGTTTGCTCGATTAATGTAAGATGCATTATGATGTGAAAGGTAATCAATCAATTTTACTTCATTTTATGATTATATTAGGATAGTGTCTCTGAGAACTCTTCTCAAATATTCTTAGCCAATTTCTCCTTAAATCAGCGGAATAAAAAGAATATGCAAAAAAATAATGTTATGATTTATCTTGTAACAGCATTATTTGCTTTCGGGCAAACTTTTTCAAGAGCCAATTTTCCTTCTTATGTTGAAGTATTAGGGGGAACAATTGTTAATTACGGGTTAATCCAATCTATTCAAACCTTTTCAAGCTTTGTTTGCTTGATTCCAGCAGCATATTTAGCTGATAAAGTAGGACACAAAAAATTAGTAATATCTAGCACTATTATGAGTACATTGGCTTATTCTATTATGGTATTTGCCCCTGATTGGCAATATTTATTACTAGGAGGACTAGGTATCGGTATAGGAAGAGGGATGTTAATGCCTTCACAGGTAGCTATCCTAGCAAATAGTAATTTACCTCAAAAAAGAGTAAATATATTCACAAAGAATGAAATATCTCGGTGGACTAGTCTCGCTGCTGGGTATTTTCTCTCTTCCTTCTTTTTTGAGCTTTTTCAAAATGAGCTATCTCATATCAATCTTCAATTAACCTTCTTAATCTCCTTAATAATAATAGCTGTTGCAATAATACCAGCTATTTTGTTAGCTAGTTCCGACAAGGATCAAAAAGGAATAGAAGCTAGTAATAATAGATCTAAACTGGATATCAAAAGTATTAAGAACACACCTGAAGGTAAATTCATAATGGGATTCTTATTTATGTCTCTAGTCATAGGAATAGGAGCAGGATTTCTTGTACCTTTCACACAACCTTATTTTCTTCGATTTTTTCTCACTCCTTCTGAAATTAA
>JAUUVJ010000296.1 GCA_030589605.1 Candidatus Hodarchaeota archaeon
ATATCCCCAGTAATGATATCGTCCTTCCAGCTGATTTCGTTTCCAATCCAATAGTCAAAATCATATCTTTTAGCAACTATATCAACAAATTCTTGTAACCCCGCAGAGATTAAGGCTAGGAAACATCCCTTATCTTTTAAAAACGCAATTAATTCCTCAATTCCCTCTCTATATTTAATTGTTTCAAACGCAGCCATATACTCGGTTCTTGTACGTCCAATCCATACTTCAACATCTTTTTTGTCAAATTCCTCATACGATAATTCTCCCCTTAGGAACTGATCTAATATCTTCTTTCCATGACTTTCCCATGTCCCAAAAAATCTATGAACATCTTCCCAACAAGAGCGACTAGTCGTTAATGTCCCATCTAAATCAAAAGCTACTAATGATTTTTTAGAAGAATGAATTAGATTAGTGTTTTTTCGCATGATAGTGGCATATTTATAAATATCAAAAAACCGTTTCGTTTTAGAAAAGATTAAATAAGATATTCTCTAAAATAAATGAAGGAAAGAATTTTTACGATTGAAATTCAGTGAAAAATACAATAATAGTTTTTTATTAGATATGGTGAAATAGAAGTGCGAATTATTATTAGTGGCATAAGTGGTTCAGGTAGATCTGCTGCTGTTACTGATTTACAAAAATTTACAGAGAAGAATTTTCCTCAAAAGAAAATCGTGATAATGAATACCAATCGAAAGATGTGGAAGGTTGCAAGAGAACTTGGGATGGATGTTAAACGCGAAAAAATGCTCGATCTAGCACCTCCAACATTGCACGCATTAAGATCAACAGTATTCGAGCGAATTCTAAAAGAAGTCGAAGAATATGAAGGGAAAAATAAGGATGTTGCGATTATCATCAATACACATGCTACATTCCGCTGGCGTGAACACCTTATGCCTGGATTGGATTTTTTCTATCTAACAAAATTGCAACCAGATCTTTTTATCACAATCATTGATGCTATTAATGATATTTATGATACTCTAGAAGCAAATCCTCTGTGGGGTGGAATGAATAATAGACTACAGCTCGGAATTTGGCAAGAAGAAGAAGCTTTTATTACCAAACTAATGGCTGAGATTATAAAAAAGCCTTATTATTTAATTGCACGTCGTCAACCCCCCAATACTCTATATAAACTCATATTTGAACATGATGTCAGCGAAAGAGTTTATCTTTCATATCCTATGACCCATATCAAAGATAGTGAAAAAAAAAAAGAAATTGAAGACCTCACAAACGAATTAAGGGAACTTGGTTTCATAGTATTTGATCCTGGAACAATGGAATTAGGAAAAATACACGAAGAAATCCCCGAAGATATTAGAGTATTTGATTTTTATCAAACTGTTTACAGGGATTTTCAATTAATAGACCAGGGAACAATGGTGGTTGTTTTCTACCCAGAAATAGTACACTCTTCAGGAGTTGTAAATGAACAAGCATATGGATTTAGGAACAATAAATATGTTTTCGCAGTATTCCCTGTAGAAAACTATAGCCCTTTTACGTCTTTTTTCGCAGATAAGACATTTTTATCTGTAAATAACCTTATAACTTTCTTAAGAGAAGAATTCATTCCCTCACGTAAAGCGAACAAATTGATTTGAAACTTTGCTTCAAGCAAAGGTGCTTTTTCTGAGGAACTACTTCTTCTCAAATCTCTATTTGTATGTCTGTTAAAGTTTTTTCTATTTTATGAACAATATGGATAATCAGACTTATACAGTAAACTACCACTAGCTAAAGTAAGAAGGAAAGGTCCTTCTGGCAGAGTTAGGTTAAATGATGACCGCGCTCTAACTAAGAATTATAAGATGGACTAAATTTCAATAGCTATTCTATCTTATAGTGAATACTATAAGGAATAGTTGGAAACTTATTTAAGATTGAAAACAAAAGCTTTTGTGTTATTTTTATCATAAACTATCAAGCAGCCATTTAGCTAAAAATGATTAATAATTAATGTGAAGTAGAAATAATGACGGATAGCACTAATATGAAAAGTTTCACTATCTTAAAATTGAGTATTTTAGGTTTTGGTATATTTACAATACCAGAAATTATTGTAATGCTTTATCAACTAATCTTTTCTCTTCAGGTCGAATCAATATTAGAGTATAAATATCTTTCAACGGTACAATTCGGTTGTTTTTTCGTTGTACTCTTAGGTTTCTTAATATTAGCGTTTGGTATCTATTCATTTGCCTCATCTTATACAGGTAAACTTGGAAAAGAAGGTAAACGTCTTTCTTTGTACCTTATAATATTTGTAATTGGTGTTTTTACACTATACATCGTTGGAAGTATTTTTTCATTGATGATGGGCGATTTTCAAATGAATTCAACCCTACTTGATATTGCAGCTGCTTATTCATCCAACAATATTTACAGAGATTGGGCTAGAATGTGGGCACTCGGAATCATTGTTTTCTTCATTTTCTACATAATTCAAATGATAATATTATCAACTTGGTTCAATAAAGTAGAGATGCCTTTTTCTGAAAGGAAATCATTGCTTATAATTGTTCCAAGTGTTTTATACTTCATGGCTGCATTTTTTACATTTATTTCGGTGGCCATGCTCTTTCCTCCATCTAATCTCTACTTTATGGATCCTCTAGGTAGAATAACCGATTTAGAAAGTGTGATGACGATTATAGTTTTAGAAGATGTGGTAGAAGCTCAATTGTTCAGCTATTTCTTTTTATTGCTTGGATTTGCCTCTCAATTGATACTAAGTGTTAATATGTATTTGAATCTCAATAGAATGACTTCGGAAATATAGAACTACTAGATATACCTTTTCTATCCTTTAAATCTATTTTCAATTAATCTTCTGTATATATTATAACCAAAAAAGAAACAGTTAATAGGATAACTAATGGCATCAGTAATAAGAACACTTCGGGTATTCCAGTTGCTTCGAAACGAGTTTTAAACAAAACCCAGTTTAGAGGATAAAGAATAATCCTAATAACTGATTGAAAAACTCTAAAAATAGAATATCCTGCAATTTCACTCACGATTAGCCATATAATAAGTATGGTAATTGCTCCTTTAAATTCCTTTATTGTACTAGGTAAATTTTTGATGAATTCTAATAAACTTGAATAATGGAATATTGGCCGTCTCCATTGGTTTAGTACCTGGAATAGTGGCTTAACGATTCGTTCTGATAATTCTTTTAATGTCATAAAATTAACCTCCGAATGCAGTGCCTGTTTTTCCTTTTAATAATTTCTGGCTTATGGTCATTCCAATCGTTGCTACCGCTAATTGTATTAATCCCATAAATCCTGCAGGCATTACGTCTCCTCCACGCGAAATCTCGTCATAAATACCTTTTGTTAATGGATCTGAAATTGGACTGAGTCTCAACACTGGACTAAAGGCAGGTTTGTTTGGTGTTATCATGATAGAAGTAGAAACCTCTGTGAAACTGGTGATGAATGACAAGATTCCACCAGCTAACACCCCACTCGCCATGAGTGGAATTGTAATTCTTCTGAGAGTGGAAATTGTTGAAGCTCCAAGGTTATGAGCGACTTCTTCTAGTGATTCATGAATTTGGCGGAGAACCGCAGTTGACGATTGAACTGCATATGGCATCCTTCTTACGGCATATGAAATTACAAAAATAAACCAATATGAAGTAAATCGTATTTCTAATGGGTTATTAGGGATCCCAAGAAAAGATTGTCTTACTACTGCGATAAAGGGACCAAAAACATAAAGATTTTCTAATTCTCTGGGAATAAAACCCCATAAAGAGTCGACTTGACTGAAGAATGTGAGATAACCAACTGCTAGCACAATTCCTGGTACTGCAAATGGTAATGTAGCAAAAATTTCTAAGCATCTAAGGTTCAAAATTTGCCCTATAATAAAAAATATAAAAGCAAATAGTATTGTAGAGCCAAGGATTACGAAATTTATTTCTAAAGGATTAGCAAAATTAGTAGATAACTGTGCCCCCATAATTAAGCCGATATAGAGACCGATGATAGTCATAACGATGTTAATTCCTCTAATTGATTTTTTTCTAACAAGTAAATAAGCTACAGTAATTCCAAACAGAATTGTGAGAATCATTGCTAACCCAGAATAAACAAGAGAATTAAAAATATAAGCAGTTATATCAGCTTTAGACAAAGCAGTGGCAACACCATCAAGAGTCCAGAGAGTAGGTATTATCTCGCCAAATTTAATTCTTTTTACGAAGGCTACAAAAATAATTCCAATATGTGGTAGCAAAGATATAACCATCAGGAATATTAATACTGTCAAAATTAGAATTGTTTTTGGTTTTGATGCTTTTTGCATTAACCGTGCCTGCTCCATTCCAGAAACTTTTTCAGGAGCATAATCTTTCATTCCAACTATCTTTGAAGCGAATAATAAGGCTATTACACTAATAATGAGCAATATAATCACTAATGCATAGGCAGCTTCGACATAGGCTCCTTCCTGATCTGCAATATCTTTAAAAGCTAAATAAGGAGCGAATTTGTAAAAATTAAGTACAATTGGAGTTCCCAAGTCACTAATAGACCAAATAAAAACTAAAACAGCTCCAGCTATGAACCCAGGAGTGATTAAAGGTAAAATTATCTGTCTATAAAGATGCAAGCTCCAACTCCCTAGATTCCTTGCTTGCTCTTCTTGTGCAGGATCGATCTTGCTATAAGAAGCTGCAGTATTAAAGAAGATCAGGGGCCAGAGAGGAATACTCTGCATAAAAATTATTTCCCAAATCGATTCTACTAATAGATCTGGTAATGCTGGAATTAATAATTGGAGAAAATTACTAATAATGCCATTTTTGTCTAATAAACGACTTATAGCATATGCACCAACAAATGGAGGAGAAACTAATGGTAAAATTGTAATTATTTGGAAGAAACGTTTTCCAAAAAACTGGTATCGACTGAAAATAATTGTTACAGTAAGTCCAATGAGACAGCAAATTATTGTAGTTGTTAATCCAGCAAAAATCGTATTGATTATACTTTCACGATAGGTAGGATTCTCAAAACAGAAAAGGAAGTGCTTAAAAAAACCTGATGGATTTGATATGTCAATATCTACGAAATTGAAAGCAGAAATAGTTATGCTCAGTATAGGTATAACCATAAATAAACTGAAAATAAGCATTAGTATTCCAAATAATAAGAGCGATTTCATTTCATAATTCGAGAACAGCGTTTTACTCTTTTTAGAGATACTTCCAGTCTTTTTTTCTTGTACTTCGTTTGTGGATGATGGTGTGATCATGTGAAAACCTTCTAAAGTGAAAAAAACTGTTTTCTATCTAACGTCATTTATCAACTTAAAACTTTCTTTTACTCGAATTTTTGTTTTTTCAGCTTCAAATTATAAATACAGTAATGCGAAAATAGAAATTGGAATAGAAACCAAAAGTAAAACAGCCAAGGTTAAGAGGATAGAGCTTAAATCATTGAAATAACAAAGCATTAAACCTATCTCATGAGATTATGGCTAATATGAGCACAAAATGAGGAAATTCTTCATATTTTCTCTTCTTAGCTTCTAATTTGCATTAATATATCTGTTTTGAGAGAAAAAAGATTTGGTGAGAACTTACTTCTTTTTTACAAGAAATCAGTTCTCAGGGTTCAAAATGATTTCACTTTCTTCTTCTACG
>JAUUVJ010000205.1 GCA_030589605.1 Candidatus Hodarchaeota archaeon
ATCAAAACAACGATATTAACATTTCTTCAACCTTCTATGACCTATTGAAAGAAATTAAAAAAGAATCTTCACCAGACAGTAATCAGGAACTACTAAAAAAAGTCCCAGAGGAGGAATTCTTCAACGATGATCAATCTAGAGATTATAATTTTAAAATCATCCTCGCTGGAGACGGAGCTGTCGGAAAAACTTCGCTTCGTCAACGATATCTTGGAAAAAATTTTTCTGGTAATTATCAACAAACCATAGGTGCTGATTTCGCTGTTCATGAAGAAACTGTTGGATCTAATAGTGTTAAATTTATAATATGGGATTTAGCGGGCCAACCTCGGTTTAATGAAGTTCGTAAAATGTTTTATCATGGATGTCAGGGTGCATTATTCCTCTTTGATATCACGAATCATTCATCCTTCAAGAATCTGGAGCACTGGATAAATGAATTGTGGCTAAACAGCACTAAAGGCCCATTACCTTTTATAATTGTAGCAAATAAGACAGATCTTCAAGAATTAGGCATTCCAAGCGTTTCCAAAAGAATTATCGAGAATTATGTTAGCAAAATAGGACAAGAAACTCTTAAAAGATACCATTTTAGAGTAAGATCAATATTTACAAGTGCAAAGACGGGAGAAAACGTAGAAACAGCATTCAAGCGACTAGCTATCCAAATTATTACACATATGCGTTATCTCGAACAAATTCGTGCAATATAGCTTGGATGTTTCTTCAAATCAAATCTTATTCTGTTATTGATCTGTATTCTTAGTCGTGATTTTGTGTTCATTAGCATTCATTTTAATACAATGACTCTTACTAAATCAATATTAGCATTCGATCGGTAGGTTAAGAACACATCGAATTAATTCTAAAAAACTTGGTGAATTACCTTGGTAAGTTCTTTTTCGGATAATAAAGTAAAAAACATTAATCTTACAGAAATGAAAAACGTAAATATCAAAATTGCATTTCTGGGAGACGGGATGTCAGGCAAAACACAGATTCTGTTGACTTACAATAAAATCATTGCAGACCACTTGTTTAGGCTTTATCGTTTCCATTCAAAGGAAGAATCTAAAGAAAAAACACCAAAAGAGGATAGCTCTTCTTTAACTCCAGGATTTTATGCATGGACAAGAAAATATGGTTTCATTATTGAATATGGCAAAGCTACTTGGAATTTTAGCTCAATAAGTTTAGATTCAGAAACAGTTGGATTAGAAGACTTTCGTATTACTTTTCCATTCTTTTATAATGGTTGTACGTATAGAATTAAACTATTCGGAAATGATCTTGGAGGACAAAACATTTTTGACCATTTTCGAGCAATTTTAGGAAAAATGTTCACATCAATGGATAATATGATCATAGTTTTTGATAAATCAAGAAAATCATCATGTTATAACAGTCTACGGCATATCAAAGAAACAACAGGGAAAAATTTAGATTTAAAAAACAGTTATAATAGCAATTTACCAAAATTTTGGTTTGTAGCAAATAAATCTGATCTTGAAAATCATATTAAGAACGAATCATGGAAAAAGATTCTCACAAAATGTTTACTAGAGAATTTAAAATCAACAACGTCTTTTAAACTACCTTCCCTTATTTTTCCTGATGGAAAGGAAAATGCTATAACTTATCAAATCGTAAACAATCAGATTTCATTTCCCGATTTGGAAGCGTTGATTTATAATTCGATAAGGGAGTCAGATAAGGAATATGGCAGCAGTTTATTGAGTGATGTGAACACAAAAGCAATTGCTAGAGAAATAGTTGCTCAAATGGTACACATTCAAAGAAAAGAAATCGATTATCAAGATGAGCGGTGGGAAGATTTTAAAAATTTAACCTTTAAACAAAGACCTCTTGCTCTGCAATATGCGAGATCAGTAGGAATCCTTCAAGATAATGGTATATCTCATGAGGCTTATGATAAAGTACGTAATGAATGGCAAAATTATTACTTGAATTCTACAATGATTTACAAAAACATTGGAGAGGCAATTAATCGAACAACAGAAACAGATCAGATAATATCACAGATAGGAGATTCGTTTTCAACTAATGCTATTCTAGGAGATGGGATTAGGGAACTTTTTGACGCTATAATAATAAGAGATCTTCAAGAATTTAGTGAAATTAGCACAAAGAAAAACCAAAGAATCACAAAGAGAAAAATAACAAGGTTTTGAAATGAGATTATTTAAGAGCGTGACGATGTAGCTGTTAGTTTCAAGCACATGTTGACGTTTCTAATAGACGGGATACGTGGTAAATTAATTTTAATTAACGTTACATTTGGATCCATATTAATCGATCTGGTATACAAATGTATTTAAAAACATATGTTTAGATGTACCTACTGTGGACACTATGGATGAAACCGTTACGTCAAGATTAAAACAGAAAGATCTTCTATTATTAGATAAATTAATTGAAATGGGATTATTCTCTAATAGAAGTGAAGCTGTGAGGAAGATAGTCTCAGAAAGAATCAACGAGCTGATTGAAGAACAACTAATAACTCCTTTACAAAAAGAGTTGAATCGAAAATCCCAATTAGCAGATGAAGAATTGCTAGTATTTGGAAAAAAGTTGTTTCCAAGCACTGTGTCTGAAGTAGTAGCTGAAGGAAGAGACAGATGAAACGAATTTATCTAGATACAAATATCCTTTTGACTTTATGGGCCCCGTTGGATCCCCTCTTTCAATCATGTTTAAAAATTAGGAAGGCTATTGAAGAAAATGAGATCAACGCATTTTTTTCTGGACTTGGATTGGCTGAGGTAGCTTCAGTTGTCGAAAGGCAAAAGAGGAAATTCTCGATAAAAGATCCAAGAGAAAGCACCTTAGCAATAGAATTCATAAAGAGGATTGTATTGATAAAAAATCTGGATGTTATTGATGACTTTTCGGTTTACAAGATAGACATTCTAGATAATTTTATCAACATTTCTTCTTCCCACTGGTTATGTATAGATGTTGCGAAAAAAATCGGGTTAAAGACTCTTGATAATCTCCATATTGCGAATATATTATCAATACAAAATAAGACAGGTAAAGATGTCGATTATTTTGTTACAAACGACAAGGAAATACTGTTAAAAGCTAATCTGATTAAAAAACGATATGATTTTTCCGTCGTGGCATCAGATAACTTAATTTCAATAGAGGGATTATAGAATTTTCAATTTTTATAATGCCCCATCTTTTTATTTTATAAACATATTTTGCAGTTTAGAGTTTTTAATATTCTAGAATATACAAACTTGGACAGAATATGATGATTTTACTTTAACAAGAGGATTTATTCTATCAATTCTAATCTCCTCATTTGATTGTTCTTACAAATGCTTTGTGAAATTATTGCTGTTCGACGGTTACCCAATTTTCAAATCCACAAAAAGGACAGAGAGGTATTGAGCTTTCTTTTGCTACTTTCATTTCTGCAAATTCTGTTACAGCAACTCCTCGTAAACAACGTGAGCAAAATATTGATTCATTGACCTTTATTTTAGCTCCTGATAACATTGAGTACGAACTAATCACCCCTTTCAGAATGTAGTTTCGTGTATTCCCGATGATTTCAGTTGCACGCTCAGAATGAAGAAAAAAACTATTTAATAACCACAGAAATGAAAAAACTGCTATATTAATGATAATAAGCACAAGTATCTCGATATAAGTATTATCCATTATATTACCTTCAGATATACCAAAAAAAATAAACTTTCTAATAATCTAAACGTAAGTTCTTCATCTTTAAATAATCACAGTAACTTCTTTCTCGCAAATTACTTTGTCTTACAAACTAAACCTCCTAATAAGGTTTCTTAAAAAAAGAAAATTAAAATTTTTGTTCTAATATAGAATAACTCTGTTTGAATATCAAAAAAAAGAGGAATGATTATTCCTCAGATTGCAAACTCTCTTTTATGAAACACTGTAAGAGCGCTAATTAGCGCAGCTATTCCCACTGAAAGAACAATCAATACTTCTCCAAGAGGGAGCATATTTGCGTCAAGGATGCTACCAATACGCATGTAATGAAAGAGAGAAAAATACTGAAGAATTCCTGATGGATCTAATAGTCCCCCGATGCTATCTAAAAAGTATTGGAAAAACACGATTACTCCTGCAGCTGTTAAAGCTTTGCTAGAATCCAAAAAAATCGCTCCACAGAGTAAAGATATCGCTCCTAATGCAAATAGTTGTAACCAGATACCAATCGAGTAATTTACAACCAGAGTAACGCTTATTGTTTCACCAGCAACTATTGAGGAAAACACAAAAATTGACACAATTGAGATAGGTAAAAGGATGTTATAGGTAAGATAAACTGCGAATTTTTCTGCAAGATAACGCCATCGTGGGATTGGAAAGCTCAACATTACATCTATAGTTTTTTTATCTACTTCAGTTGATAATAACCGAGCAGGTATGAAGAGTGAAATAAAAAGAACTAGAATATTTAATGTACCACCAGCGTACATGAACATAGCTGCTTCAAAAGTAAAACCTAAACCTTCAAGACCTAAATCACCTAATATGGCAGTCATAATAGGGTTTTGCATTTGTTCTAATCTTTCTAGTATTATATCCTTCATCATAGGATAACCAAAACCGATAAGTCCAACAAACATTAACACCACTGCCGGTCCTATCAGACCTACGAACCAAGATTTTTTCATATTTTTTAAATAAACGTTTACCATCTTAATACCTCCATTATTGATAGTACTGCAGGAAAATTTCCTCCAGTGACGCATCTTCACATGTAAATCGTTTAACTTCGTACTTGGCAAGACATTTGATCAATTCACCAATTCCTTCACCAATTTTTAATGAAAAAGTATTTTCATGTATTCTCTCTACAGATATAACTGTTTTCAACTGTTCAATTTCAGAGGGATCAGGAAGTGAAGAACTATCGAATTTAATTTTAACTTTTTGCAAAAATTTGTTTTTAAGTACTTCAACACTTTCAACAAGGATTATTTTTCCTTCCTTGATAATACCAACACGATCACAGATAGCTTGTACTTCAGCTAAATTGTGCGAGCTTAGAAAAATAGTTGATCCTTGCTTTTTCAAGGTTTTCAGAATTTTATGAAAATTTGCAGTCATCAAAGGATCTAACCCAGATGTAGGTTCATCTAAGATTAAAAAATCTGGTTTGGAGGCTAATGATGCAATCAATCCGACTTGTTGACGGTTACCTTTGGACAGAGATTTGATTTTCTTCTTTAGTTTTACTCTGAAATTTGCTCTTAGGACAGCAAGAAAATCAGGATCTATTGGACGAAATTTCCCAAAATACTCAAGGATTTCTTCTCCTGTATAATTTTCAAATAATGCCATATCGCCTGGAACATATCCGATCCGCTTTCTTATCTTAAGTCGCTCATTATGATGATCCAGTCCAAAAATTGTCACCACACCAGTCTGAATCTTTAGATAATCAAGAATAGCTCTCATGGTTGTCGTTTTTCCAGCTCCATTTGGTCCAAGAAAACCAAAAATCTCCCCTTTTTTGACGGTAAAACTAACATCTTGGGCTCCGATAACTCTTTGCCCAAATTTTTTACCTCTAAGATCGAATTCGTGCCCATATACTTTGGTTAAATTCGATACTTGAAGGACTATCTCACTACTCACTTTTTCTTTCTCCATTTCTAATTTCAAATACTTTTATTATGTTTGCTTTATTTTTCATATTTATATATGTAAAAATTTATCCTATTCCTATCAAGAAAAATAGCGCTTTAATTGAGATTACTGAATATACTATATGCAAATATTTATCCTATTCCTATCAAGAAAAATAGCGCTTCAATTGAGATTATTGAAATAGCTCTCTAAATGAGAATTAAGAGCTGTGTTGATTTGGAGTCGTTAAACTTTCTTTAGAATCTTTTTTTCCGATTTTAAATCTTTTTCTAAGCCAGTTAGCTCCTAGCACTACCATAACTGCGAAAACACCTAATCCCATAATAAACCGTAATCCTACTTCAATTAATTCTGCTATTGGTTAGTCAGGAGCAATATTAAAGAAATTAATTATTCATTCCTTGATAGTAAAGGTAATTTGAGACCCTAGTAGAACAGTTAATATTAATATCCAAAGGTTTTGTTGTTGTGCTAATTTTGTTGCACGGTACTTAAAAGGTTTCTGAATAATTTTCACTCTTTGAGTCCTATCAAAACAAATTAAAAGACTTTTTTTTCCAATTCAAATGCAGGTTTTTGACCTTTAACAAAGATGTGTGGATCGTATGTTCTTGGACTGGCATTAACCCAGAAAGATGAGACTTCTTCTATTCTGGTATTGATTTTACTAAAATTTTCTGAACCTGAATGTATTTTACAAGAAAATTTAGGTTCGATAAGGACATATTTCGCACCTTTCTCTTTTAAAACTATTTTACTAGTGCTTAACTTCTTTGTTGTCTTTTTTTGGTGGCACTGGTGGCACTCTCTCTAAGATTCTTTGGATGAACCATAGAGAGTTAATTTTTTCGCGCCTTTTGCTGATTTCCAGATCCTAGGACTATGGATATCATGCATCTTGGTCAGAGATCAAGAACCTGTCTTTTAAAAAAGTGATGAAAATGAAAAACAACAAAAGAATTGACTTAAATGAAGACGAACTACCAAAATATTGGTATAACATACTACCAGATTTACCAAAACCTCTGCCACCTCCCTTAAATCCAGCTACAAATGAACCGATTAACCCATCGGATTTAGAAGCCCTTTTTCCTAAGGCATTAATACAGCAGGAAATTTCAGGAGAAAAAGAGATTGCTATACCTGAAGAAGTGCGAGAAAAATTACAACACATCAGACCTTCTCCTTTAATTAGAGCATTTGGATTAGAAAAAGCTCTTAAAACGAAAGCACGAATATATTACAAATATGAAGGTGAGAAATCACCGACTGGGTCACATAAAGTAAATACAGCCATCACCCAAGCATATTATAATATGAAAGAAGGAGTTGAAACCCTCTCCACAGAAACTGGTGCAGGTCAATGGGGTAGTGCTTTAGCTTATGCAACTAATCTTTTTGATTTAGCTTGTGAAGTATATATGCTTCGTGCTAGTTTTGATGAGAAACCTCATCGAAAAACAATAATGGAATTATATGGAGCAACAGTCTTCCCCTCGCCTTCAAAAAATAC
>JAUUVJ010000129.1 GCA_030589605.1 Candidatus Hodarchaeota archaeon
AATCCAGTAAATTCTTTAATGAATTTGACCTTAACCTTACTTTCAGTTTGTTCAAATTTCAATCTTGCTAGCTCAGATACTAGTTCAGATTGTTCAAAGGCTAGACCTGTAGATTCAGAAGATTTAAACAACAGTGGCCCTTCTTTTTACATTTAGAATTGAAATATTGAAATATTGAAATATTCTTTTTTTTTCTTCTATTCTTGAATATTGGTCAGTTCGAATTATGTTATACTTCAAAACTTCCGAACAGAAGTTGTATTCTTTACCATAATTGTTATGATAACTTAATAGATAGAATAATCTATGTTTTTCACTAGATAAGTCTCTTTCAACCATTGATATAAGAGTTTTCTCCGCTCTTGACAAAGAATTCCTCTTATAGTTTTTTCTTTCTTTTATTAAAAATGCTGTAAAATCAGAATTACTATCTTTTATTAACAGAGATCAAAAATATGTTGAAAATATCCTTTTAATTCTGCATTAATCCACAGGATCCATCGTTTTGACGATTTCAAATATTTTTCTATCAGGTCATTTGGAATCGCTCTGAAAGGAATACTTCAATTCGCTCAATTAATACTGCTGCAGGTACATCGTGGATCGTTAACCGTGCACGTACTCCCTTTCTTCCTTTAACCCCTTTAGTTACCTTTCCTAGTATACCTATAGTTTCTAGGGTTGATAAATAATTTCGAAAAGCTGCTTCACCATTTGGTCGCACGTTTAACTCTTCACAAATTATACGATAGTTCTTGAATGAATGCTCAATCGTTGTTGCTGTTATTCCCTTGTGATGTAAACGTCTTGCAATAGCCAGAGCCGTGAATAACTCATGAGTTTTTAATTCTTCAAGTATATCAGCTCTCATTTCTGGAAAAACATCATTCTTTGCTCTTCTAATCATTTCAGGTGATATTTCATCTAACCGTCTCTGATCAGCACCACGTCCCGATCTATAAAGTGTCTCGATTCCATGACGCAAGTTTTTTGTTTGATCAGAAATCTCTGCAACCATATCTAAAATTTCTTCTGAAAGAGCGGCTGATTTAAAGGCTAAATTTGCACGATAGCTGAGAATTTCACGTGTTTCTTCAAGTGTATAGGGGTGGAATTGTAAAACATCAGCAATTCTCTGAGAAACCATGGATGAAAGGGTCACCTTCCATTCTGTGGGACGACTAATCATGATAAGGGAAATGCGATGTTCGGATCCAAACTCTTCAGGAAGATGTATAAATCCTCGAATATCTCTTTGTGGTAGTACACTCACTTCATCCAGAATTAAAATCAGATATGCTTGTTCTGAATTCAACCGACGAATTAAAATATCAGTAGATTCTTCATCACTGAACCCTCTGGATGCTACTCCGAATCTATCTCTCAAAAAACTACGAAGTATTGAAGTTTTTGTTCTGGTTGTCCAACAATTCTTATAATCAGTATAGAGCTTTATATGATACTTTTCTGCCATTGATTGAATATTAGATACGGTGTACCTAGAAGTTACAGTTTTTCCTACACCAGCGGGTCCAGTTAGAGCTATGTTCGTTGAAAATCCTTCTGAACCTCCACTTTTTGTTAAAAATAGGGGTCTGAAATTTTGTGATATTCTACGGATTTTTTCTTCTCTATACTTAAGGTTTTCAGGTATATACGACTGATTAAGAGTGGTTTCTCCTCCTTCCTTAAAAACTGATGAAGAAAATAAAGCATCTTGAATTATATCAACAGGTTTTTTATCATTCATAAATCATAAACTCTCATGTATTTCAAACAATACTTATACGAATATTTTAACCGATAAATGATGTGTGTTTGTTCTCTCTTATTTACATAGATTATTCCTTTAAAGTTGATTATAATTACACAATTATTTACTATTTTTGTTGAAAGCTTTCACAATTTTTCCAAACTGATGTTTCTCTGATTTCTTCCTTTAGCACTTGGAGATATTGATTGTTTGCTTCTTCAATAAGAATGTGTTGTTCGATTCTTTTAGGGTCAATTGGTTCATCTTTTAATTGTAAACTAGTTTTTATCCCAAATTCCTTCTGACAATAATCGACCCATCCAATTGGAGATTCATCTGGTATTTTAAACCCTGTTACACCTGCAAATGAAGCTAACCACACACGAGCAACTGAATCTGGGTTATATCCTCCACCACCTAACATTAATAATTTACCTTGGGCTTTACTCTTATTTGTCAGTTCTGCAATACGTCTTCCTAAATAATGATATGCTTCCGTTGTTAAAGTCAAATGCCCTAGTATATCTCTAAAATGACCATCTGCTCCACATTGCCAAATTACAAACTCTGGATCATATGTTTCCCAAATACAAGGAATTACCTGTTCAAACAATCTAATATAAAGGTCATCCCATGTTCCTGGATATAATGGTAAATTGATCGAATAACCAGTACCTGCTCCGTCTCCTATTTCGTTAGAAAAACCTGTACCAGGAAATATAAATTGTGGTGACTCATGAAACGATATTCCCAATACCGTATCTTCGCTATAAAAAGCATCTAATACTCCGTCTCCCGCATGAACATCGGTATCAATATAAAGGATACGTTCTAAACCATACTTCTTCTGTAAATATCTAATAGCTATAGCTGCATCATTATAGTAACAAAACCCTGCAGCACGATCTTTAAAAGCATGGTGTAATCCCCCTAGTAATGAGAAAGCTTGTTTCACATCCCCATTTTGGATTCTTTTTGCTCCTTCTAAAGCTCCTCCCACTACTAATCTTGAAGATTCATGCATTTCTGGAAATACAGGGCAATCTCCACTTCCTAAGCCTAAATTAAGTTGATACCCTCCTTCTTCTTCTGATAATTCCTTCATTGCATCTAAATATTTATGGGTATGAAATAGTTGAATTTCAGAGTCACTAGCAGGGGAAGGGGTAAATAGATGAATATTTGTAGCTTTCAATATTCCAAGACAATTAAAAAGTTCATATGGAACAAGTAATCGTCTCGGATTCATTGGATGAGATTTTCCTAAGTTAAACTCTGTATAACGATTACTCCAAATAAAACCTATCTCATCTAGCATATCTTTCACCTAGAAAACTCTATTATTTCTTTACTTAAAACCTAATTCTTTTTTTAAAACATTTGGAGAGTTATGCAATTATTCATTCACATAAAAAAAACAATTCAGAAATTTTTTAAATCCTTTTCAATACATGTTTAAATAGTATTATTTGATGTTAAAGTGAAAATATAGGAAATTCAATAGAATGTCGAAAAAAAATGCAAAAATCAGCGTTCTAGGATTAGATAGAGCTGGTAAAACGACCATGCTTCAGAGATTAAAAACAGGTCGTTGGATTCCAGATACTACTCCGACTATTGGGATGAATGCGGAAACAATTCAAATAGGTGACGTTACTTTTTCCGCATGGGACTTAGGTGGTCAATTGCAATTTCGGAAAGCCTTATGGGAGATGTATACAAAGAATTCTGCTGGTTTAATTTATGTTGTCGATGTAAGCGACCCTGCACGGTATCCTGAAGCTCGGAATAATTTATGGCGTATGCTTAAAATGAATCATTTAAAAGACATTCCTTTAGCCATTTTTGCAAACAAAATAGATTTAGTGGATTGTACGGAAGAGGATCTAGCTAATTTTATGGGCATAAATAAAAAAATGTCTAGAGTCCTTAATATATTTAAAACATCTGCAAAAACCGGCGAAGGGATTCATAAAGGAATTTACTGGCTAGCAGACGCAATTCAGGAAGGTAAACAATCACAAATGGATATGTATCAAATTATATCATTATTTGGGATGACTTCAACAGTTTTAGGTAAAATTAGCTAATTATTTGACCTTCTTTACCTTAAACTTCATATTTCTGATACTTCATTCTATGTTTTTCTTTACTTTTTTTTAACCTCTCAACTTAAGCCTTCTCTCTGATTGATGTATTGCACGGAGGATTATATCCTTATCTTCTTTGTATAAATTATCACTATTTTTCAGAAGCCAATGCTTTGCATGATTGAGAAGAGCTGGATCTTTCAACAAATTTGCTTTCAAAAGTATTTTTGCTCCTTGAAACGCGTGATTATTGATAATTTCAACAGTTAATTCGGAAGCTAATTCGGCTATTATATGAGATGCCTCGAATTCATCTTTAGCCAGATATGCACATAAAATTGCACAAGAAAAGTTCATTGCTGCATTTTCTTTAAATCCAAGTTCCAGATGTTTCCTTCCTGCACCTAAATATACATTTTTAGCTTCCATAAAAATCTTATATTCGATCTCATCCCTTGATGGACTAGGAGGTTCTTTTACAGTCACTGTTTCTAATATCGCTCCAAATCCTAAGTTTTTTAATTCATCAAGAATATCTCCTGTTATATCATCAGCAACCACCATGGATTCAAGTTCTTTTGCTACAGATTGTGAGGATGGTTCAGGGAAAGGAGGTCGTTTAATCATCTGTTGCGGAAAATCTGGAGGTGGAGAAAGAGTTTCTGGAGGTTCAACTGAGGAGGATAAAGAAGGGGGTTGAGGCAAATCTCGAATTTTGCCTTTTTTCCGTTTTGGTGGTGTCATAGATTATCTCCTTGATGAATTAATATATTTAAATTTGAGGTTCTCTAGTTTATCAAAGCAAAGTTGTTTAAAAATACTTTCTCACTCTTAAGAAAATAGTCATTAATTGGTTTAATTTGATAATAAGGCTTTGGTAGGATGTTAAGTGATGGAAATTGAGATAAAAATCCCCTTAGAAACCTTTTTTTCAACTGATAGCATCATTCCTCATCTTTATGGAAAACTTGGCAACCCAAATGCGGTAATCACACAAATTGATACCTACTTTCAAAGTCCTATTCGTAATTTTTGGCATTCGGATGAAGCACTTAGAATTCGCCAAATTAAATCAAAAAATTCAACAGATAAAGTAGAAATAACCTATAAAGGACCAAAACAGGGGGAATCAATGAAAGTACGTGAAGAAATCTCAATTGAAGTCTCAGATCAAGAGAATTCACATGTGATTTTGCAACACATTGGATTTGAAGCAGTTGCTAATGTTAAAAAAGAACGGATAAATTGGTATTACAACAACAACACAGTCGTTTCATTTGATAAAGTCGAGAACTTAGGATTCTATCTAGAAATTGAGATTTCATCATCAGATGACGTAGATGAAATCACAAAAAGCAAAGAAAAAATCACCCAAATAGCAAAGGATATCATTCCTAAATGGGATGAATCCATTCAAGAAAGACGTTCATATTTAGAATTATTAATCCTTAAACAAGTTAATGAGTAAGGAATACTGTCTTATGAATACTGATTTTATATCTGAAGAATTTATAAAACGATGGGAACATTTTTATGGAAAACCACGAACTAAACTCATAACATCTCATCTTAGAAGTCCTGACCCCCGAATAATCACCCCTAATTCACTAAAAATTCGATCTTCCGATTTAAAACGTCAGTTAGAAAAAAGAGGATTTAAACTTACAAAAATTAAGGATTTAAGAGCATTTATTGTAGAAACTGAACCTTTCAATATTGTTTCCACACCGGAATATCTAGCAGGATTTTTTTCTATTCAAGCATTATCGAGCCTTTTCCCAACTAAATGTCTTGAACCATCTCAAAATACAATTGTTGTTGATATGACAGCATCTCCTGGAATAAAAACTTGTTTTCTAGCCCAAAAGATGAAAAACAACGGATCAATACTTGCTCTCGAGATATCTAAAAGTAGAATTCCAGCTCTAAAAGCGAATATTTCACGAATGGGTGTGAGTAATACGATTATCCTTAATTTTGATGCTACTGAATTCTATAAACTAAATATCCAAGTGGATCACGTTCTTCTTGATGCACCTTGTTCAGGAACAGGATTAAAACTGAGTAAAAATAAAAGATTAAAACCCAGAATTCTTGATGATATCTATCGTCAGGCAAAACGGCAAAAATTACTACTAGAAAGCGCATGGCAACAACTAAAACAAAATGGTACAATGATTTACTCAATTTGTAGTCTAGAACCTGAAGAAGGAGAAATTCAAATTAGTAATTTTCTAGAAAGGCACGAAGAGGATGCAGATCTTTTATCTCTACCTATCTCGAGTGGTTTCTCTGGGGCAGATACTAAATGGAATAATTCAAGCCATCCTCAGTTAAGAGAGACACGAAGATTCTTTCCAAAACCTGGTGTTGATGGTTTTTTTATGGCTTTAGTTCACAAGAGGTTACATTGATGCTGTATTCACTATTAACAACAACTGAAAAAAAGCAAGTTGAAACCAAAATCAACACATTACTTGGATCTTCAATTCTAACTAATACTTTTAATGAAAAGGTTTTGATATCATTAAATGGCTCTAGAAAGGGAATTTTCTTGATTTCAAAAGCGAACTTGGATTTATTAAAAAAAATTGATTCCAACTCTGATAGTACAAATTGTAGACTGATCCATGCATGTATTAAACTTGGGTTTTTTATTCGTGACGAATTTCGTTTTGGAATTGAATCTCTCTCATATTTAGCTCCATTAACAAAAAAAGGAATTAAATTGAATGCACGAAATACTCAGAAGTTTATTTTTGGCAAAGATATTGAAGTAACATCAGAAAAAATATTGTTACAAATAAAAGAATTTGTTGAAAGTGAGATTACAATAATCTTTTCAGATGATGATATTCCGATTGGATTTGGGAAGATCACATTTAAGGAAAAAAAACCGCTCATACAGAATCTAGTTGATAGTGGTATTTACATCCGATCTGAAAAAAGTGCATTTTAAAGATGCTCCTAAAAAGATTCTATTGATTTACAATATTTATGTAGACGTGGCTATTTATATTTCAATATATGTTTGAGTAGTTATAGTTAGTACTTTAGATTATAGACATGTCTATTTCGATATTGACACGACTATATTCCTTTTGACTTCCTTTCTATTTTTTACGATTTATTCACTGATCTCAATTAAAAGTAAATAAATCGCTTATATATTATAGTAGTAGAAAGGTCTATGTTTAATAATACCACTTAGTGGTTCTGAGGTTTGCTTAAATGCAAAAAAAAGAAATTATAATAAATGTTTATGGAGCAAATTGGTGTAGTGATTGTAAAAGAACAAAAAAATACTTGGGAGAACAACAGATCCACTATAATTGGTTTGATATTGAAAAAGAATCTCCAGAAGGAAAAAAGAGTTATGATTTCGTTCTAACTGCAAATGAGAAAGTCTCTGGAAAACCAAAACGAAAAATACCTGTAGTTGTAATTATTGAAGGTTCTACTACAGAATTAATTATTGAACCAAGTAATCTTGAATTAGCTGAAAGATTAGGTATAGCATCTAAAGTAACTAAGGATTTCTTTCACGCAATAATTGTTGGTGCTGGACCCGCTGGATTAACAGCAGCCATTTATCTTGCTAGAGATGGATATGATGTTCTTGTTATAGAACAATCAACAATTGGTGGTCAATCTTTCATCACAAATAAACTAGATAATTTTCCAGGCTTTCCTGAGGGAATTACAGGTGCAAAATTTGCTGAAAACATTAAAAGGCAGGCTAAAAGATTTGGAGTTGAGATTCTCGTACCTGATAAAGTTGTGAATATCAGTCCTTGCCATTTACAGGGATCTTTTGCTGATTGTACCTTTAAGGTTGTTAAAACTAAAAGCGGAAAAGAGTTTACCTGTTTAGTAGCATTAGTTGCTACTGGAAGTCAATATCGACAACTTGTTGTTCCTGGATCAGAAAATTTACTTGGGATCAGCCTACATTATTGTGCGACTTGTGATGGTTTTTTCTACAAAGGAAAAAACATTTTTGTCATTGGAGGAGGGAATTCGGCCTTCGAAGAATCATTATTTCTCAAAAACAAATTCGTTAACCACGTTACAATTCTTATTCGAGGAAATAGACCTAAAGCTAGTTCAGTATTGCAAGAAAAAGTGAATGATACTAAGGGAATTGATACTTGGTTAAACTGTGAAATCAAAGAGCTGATAGGAGAAAATAAACTAGAAAAAGTAATTTTAATTCATAAAGATACAGGTGAAGAGAAAGAATACCATCCTGATGGGATTTTTGTCTTTATAGGTTTGCTTCCTAATACAAAATTTTTAGAAGATATTGAATTAGATTCAAGAAATTTCGTGATCACTGATAATGAATTACAATCTTCTGCCCCTGGTATTTATGCTGCCGGGGATTGCCGTAAAGGATCGGTTAAGCAAGCTGTTACTTCAGCAGGAGAGGGTGCAACTGCGGCTTTAATGATGAGACACTATCTCGAAAAAAGTTGAGATATCTCCTATATTAGAATGAAGTATCCTAAGAGAAAAGGAAATAGCCTAAGATGTTAACCTGATTTGATAATCAAAATTCATGTTTCTCAACTAAAAACGTCTAATCCGTCTTTTAATCGTTTGATCCTTCTTAGCTTGTTGTTGATTTGAATCTTTCAGAAGTTTTTCTTGAATAATAGAATCCATTACTTCCAGAACTCCTATTCCAACAATAGCATTTGTTGAGAAAAATTTCATTTCAGACAATAAATTCTCTGAGTTTGAGGCATCATTGATAGCATTTTGGAAGTTTTGTTTATCTAAAAGAGCAAGATCGAGATCAAAAGCATTCCATTTTGCTCGAATCCTTCCAAACGAATCTAAGGCTTTTTCTTCATGAAAATATTCGATTGCTCCTGCAAATTGCATAGCTAACGGTCTTCGTTGAAAAAGAAGAGAACCAAAATCCTTTAAGATTGAAACAATTTCATCCGATGATAAAAAACCTTTTGTCGCATTTAATTCCTTTATGTGTTCATTATAAACGAGCTGAGCTCCGATTTCTCTAGCTATTGCTTTTGCATTCACTTCACTCATGATTTTTTGGCCATAATCTATATCAGATTCTCGGATAGCATTATAGATCAATACTTCTAAGTCTGGAAATGTAATTTTCCCATTTTTAAACTTGAATGAAATTGTTCTTTCTGTTGAATCAATTCTTTTCACTAACGAGGGGATATTATAAGTTCCCTTCCCATAAGTTTTGACATTTTCAAGAGAACGGAAAAATGTATTAGTTAGTCCTTCCTTCCATTTTGGTAAAAGAATGTGTTTTTCTAGATCAATTTTGTTTCCTAAATAAACTATTCTTGGGATATTTGCTGAAATAGCAGCTTTATCTTCGAGAACATCCTTTACTTGGTTTATTGAATTCCAACATGAAAGCGCCCTAGAACGATCAAATATCACAGATAAGACATCATTTGAACCCGCAAGTTTTCCAAGAACATTTCGGAGATGATCAAAAATATTCTGTCCCCCTACATCTGAACCTGATAATCTTATTTTTACTGTAGAATCATTCCAGAAATAAGGAAATACATATTGAAAATCCTCAAACCCAATGGTCTCTGTATCAAGACTAACTTTCAATACTGAGTCCCATGTATTTTTCCCGTATTTTACTATGAATCCATATTTCTCAGCCCATGTTTTAAAAGCAGGGTCTATAGAATATGATCTTTCATCTAATAAAGCATCTGCGCGCTCTAAAGAATGAGAATAATCTGAACTCCTTGACT